>JAGFIQ010000171.1 GCA_024103495.1 Aridibacter famidurans | reverse complement strand
TGCAGGTCGTCTGTGCGTCGAAGAGGAAGCTTCTACATATCGCGTTTGGTGTCATCAAGAACGATCGTCCTTTTGACCCAAACTTCGCGCAGGTAGCTTGACTTACAAGTCAGTATCTAAACGGGGCTGGGCCAACCCCCTATCAACATGCGGCGCCGACGGCGCCAAGAAACTCATGACCGTAACCGGTCACCTGTCTCCTGTCTCCTGTCTCCTGTCTCCTGTCTCCCGTCTCCCGTCTCCGGCCCCGGCTCTCTGCTCACCGCATTGACCCGTGATCATCGATCGTTGTCCCATTGAGTAGTAAAGGTTCCCTCCTTGTCGGTCCGCTTGTAAGTATGCGCACCGAAGAAGTCCCTCTGCCCCTGGAGAAGGTTCGCCGGAAGCCTTCCGGAAGTGAACGCGTCGAAATACGCCAGCGACGAGGCGAAGCAGTACGATGGAAGGCCGCCATCTATCGACTTTACAGTCACTTCTCTCAGGTCGTTCACGGAATCGACCAGCATCTCGCGAAACGCAGGGTGCAGAACAAGGTTATCGAGCCCCGGCCTCTGCGCGTACGCCTTCCGGATATCCTCAAGCAAAGCGGCGCGGATGATGCATCCGCCCCGCCAAATCTTCGCGATCTGCTCAAGATCAAGGCCGTACTCCTTCTCCTCCGATGCTTCGCTAAGCAGCGAAAGGCCCTGCGCATAGGTCAGGACGAACGCGGCAAACAGCCCCTTCGCGAGGGTGCCGATCGCCAGGACATCGCGCAGCGGCCCGATCACTTTCGGATAGTCTTTTTCGAGCGCCACGCGGCGTTCTTTGAAAGACGAGATCTGTCGCATCGTGACCGCCGAATCGATCGTCGGGATCGGAACCCCCATCTCGAGCGCCACCTCCGACGTCCATCGGCCGGTCCCTTTCTGGCCGGCTGTGTCTAGGATCTTGTCGACGAGGTTCCCTTCGCCCTCGGGATCTTTCTTGGCTAGCACCTTTCCGGTGATCTCGATCAGGAAGGAGTTAAGCTCACCCGTATCCCACTCTTCGAAGACCTCTGCTATCTGATCCGCCTCGAGCCCCATCCCGCGGCCCATAATGTCGTACGCTTCGCAGATCAGCTGCATAAGCCCGTACTCGATCCCGTTGTGGACCATCTTCACGAAATGCCCGGCCGACCCGGAACCTACACGCGCCGCGCACGGCTCTCCGTCAACCTTCGCCGCGACCGCTTCGAGAACCGCGCGGACTTCCCCGTACGCAGAAGGATCTCCCCCGGCCATTATGCTCGGTCCCTTCCGGGCCCCCTCGGCGCCGCCGGACACTCCTACTCCGAGAAAGCGGATGCCTTTCTCCGCCAGTTCTTCGATCCTCCGCTCGGTGTCGGGAAAATGCGAGTTCCCGCCGTCGATGATGATGTCGCCCTCCTGAAGCTGTGGCAGAAGCGATCCGATCACCGAGTCCACGGGCTTCCCGGCGGGGACCAGCATCATGATCTTCCGCGGACGCTCGAGCGAATCGACGAACTCGGCGATATCCTCCAGACCTTCGACATCGAACCCCTCGCTTTCCGAGTTCAGTGCTGACACCTTTTCAGCGTCGATATCGTATCCGGACGCCGAAAAGCCGTTCTCGGCAACGTTGAGCAGGAAGTTCCTGCCCATCGTTCCTAGGCCGATCATTCCGAATTGCGCATTTTTCATTGTGTTTAGCCCGGCCTCTCGGCCTTTTTCACCATCGAACATCGCGAGCCAGCTCCTCGCGACCAGAAGATCGATATCGTTGAATTCGCCGAAATCCTCGGCGTCCCACGCCATGCATTGTGCCGACTGGCAAAGTGCCCACTGCAGCATTTCGCGCCTCGACAGTCCGAGTTCATCTGCGAACGCATCGGCGGCGTAGATGACCTGATCGCGAATGTCCGGCCTGTCGAAGTAAAGCCTGTGATGTTCGTTGAGAAAGACGGCCGCCTCGTAAGCGACGGAGCCTCGCGCGCCTTCGGGATCGACGACCTTGAAATCGCCGCCGGCCCGGAGAATGTTCCCGTGGTGGAAATCTCCGTGGAGAAGAGCGTCGCCTCCTATGTCCAGATCCTTGATGAACCCCTGCGCCTTTTCCAGAACATCTCCGGGCACGATCCGCGATGTGCCTGCCTCGTAGACCTCGAACCAATCCTCGAGACGAGGGATACTCACTTCTTCCGGAACCGCGCGGGGGATCCTCCGAAGCAGTTCGACCGCTACCTGAACTGCCCCCGACGGGTACTCTAAACATTCAAGATACAGGGTCGTCCCCGGCCGGAGCTTTTCCAGAAGAAGCGCTTCCCGGTCACTGTCGTGTCCAAACACTTCCGGAGCCAGGTCTTTGCCGTACGACCGAAGTACCGCCGACTGCTTCGCGATGACATCCTCCGGCGAAGGAAAGCCTATCTTCAGAAACGCTTCGCGGCCGTCATCGAGAATACAAGCCGCGGTGAGATTGTAGGACTGCTTGTCGCACGGAACGATCTGCCGCAAACCCCAGAGTTCGCCGAGCTCGGCGAGCATTCCGGGAAGCGATCTCAGCCATTGCGAACCCGTCTCGCCGCCGAGCCTTCCTATGTTGCTTTGAAGTTCTTTCGGGACCTGGATCATCTCACAGCCGCCGCGTTCCTTGACGAGTCTAAGGTTTCGCCCGATTCTATCCAAATGAAGTCACTTCGAGATGCCATCCGGCCGACCACATTCTTACAACCGGAAGCCCTTTCCGAGAGGCTCGGGATCAACCTTACGATAGCGACCGAGACGTTCCAGAGGACCGGCAGCTTCAAGTTCCGCGCCGCTTACAACACAGCGCTCAACGCTGACAGCAGCCACTTGCTCACGGCAAGCTCGGGTAATTTCGGACAGGCGCTCGCGCTCGCCTGCAAACTGCTCGGAAAGCGCTGTCACGTCGTGATGCCCGAAACGTCGGCACAAGTAAAGATCGACGCGGTCCGCTCGCACGGAGCGGAGGTAGTCCTGATCGATGTTTCCAAGATCGGAAGAGAGGAACGCGTCGACCAGCTTGTCTCGGAGTTTCCCGAAGCGTATCGAGCGAGCGCTTACGACGACGACCACGTGATCGAAGGCAATTCCACGCTCGGCGACGAGATCGCGGCAAGATCGGATTTTGAAGCGGTCGTGGTACCCGTCGGCGGAGGCGGGCTGATCTCGGGAATTTCTAAAGGCCTGTGCCGGGCGGGTCATAGAGCTGAATTGATCGGTGCGGAACCGCTTCTTGGGAACGACGCCGCAAGGTCTTTGGCAGCCGGAGAACTGGTCCGTAACGAGGAAGAACCGAAGACGATCGCCGACGGCGCTAGGACTGTCTCGCTCGGGAAAAAGAACTGGGAGATCGTTCGAAACGGCGTCTCAAGGATCGTCGAGGTCCCGGAAGAACGGATCAAGAAGGCGGTTCTGAGATATTTTCTGGATGTGAATCTGAAGGTCGAGCCAACGGGAGCTCTGAGCCTCGGTGCGTTGTTCGATATCGCTCCGGCGATCAAAGGCCGGAAGGTTTGCTGTGTCGTGAGCGGCGGGAATGTCGATCCTGCAATCTACGCCGGCATACTGCAGGAATCAGTTTAGAGCAATGCTTCGCGTTGCATTGCAGCGCAGAGCGCTGCTCTAAACAGTTGGAACCATTGTCGTAACCCCAAAGGTTGCGTCGAGCAGAAGGCTCTTACTTTTTCCTCAAATAAACCCCGTCGAAGCTCACATTTACCCCGCCGCACTGCTTGTTGTCCGTAACGATCATGAACTTCCCGATCCGGGTCATCCTTACGCGGCAGTCGTACTCGTCGCTCCCTCCAAGTTTCAGCACGTTGTCGACCGGAGTGCCGGCGTCGTCGATCTCGCCGATGTGTATGTTGTCGCCGACTCCTTTCCAGAATGCGTTTCCTTTCACCGAGAGGCGGCCGGCGCCGACGACACCGATCGTGATGTCGTTTCCCTGCCCTTCCCAGCGGCCGGTCCACGAGGCGGGTCCTTCTCCGCCGTATCCGGGCCGCACATCGCCCATCCGTATCCACCCGACCGTTTCCGATCCTTTCGCAGGCTGGTACCAGGCGCAAACGAAATCGCCGTAGGTCCCTGCGGTCAGGATCTCGTCGCCGCCGATGACGTACGCCCTCTTGCGGCAGTTCGCTCCGTTCGGGCAATCTCCGTCGTCACCGTAGAAGTACGCGCGCTTGTTCTTGTCGCCATCCACCTTGAAGATCGAGGGGTCGAAGGCCCTGGAAGGAAACAGCCCGTTCCGGCACCAGTTCGGGGGACTTCCGTCGATGTAGGAAACGGTCTTCACCGAATAGAACTTCTCGGACTGCATGTCGAACGGGAAATTCTCGTAACCGATCACGGTCTCAAACGGTCCGGCGGCGTAAGGGCCTACCTGATACGGATCGAAGAAGAACTTGAGCCCCTTGTCGGTGATCGCCCAGCTCCGGAAGTTGTCGGCATCGGGACCCGCGCCTCGCGAGATCCAGTCCTCGTCCGCGAAGTCGTCCATCTGTTTTGTAAGATCCGCGATCGCGAGGTCCGAGATCTTCTTCAGCCAGCCTGAGTTTGGCTTGAACAGGTCGGCCAGTGCGATCTCTTTCATCTCGTTACGGTCGAAGTTCACGGTGGTCGTCCAGTGGTTCGGGTGCGCGCCGCCCGTGTAGGTCGAGCGGCCAAAGCTTATGCTGATGTATTCATCGCCGGCGTGTTCTATCGAATAGCCCAGATCGAGCGTGTAATTCACTCCGTCCGGAAGGAACTTCCGGTCCTCGTCGGTCATCTCGTCGGAGTAGCCCCTGAACTCGCTGACGTAGACCATCACGTGGTCCTTGACGATCTTGTTGAATGCGCCTGCCGCCGCTGAACGATCGGCCATTGCGGGATACGAAACGTCTATGTCGTATCTCTTATCTTTGCTGGATTCCTTGATCGTTTCGGTTATGAACTTTACGCCGGTCTTGTCTGCGGGGTCCTGGGCGAAGTGTATCGACGCTAGAAAAAGAACTAACAGAATTGCGAAATTGGTGGTTCGTCGGTTCATCGTTTTGTCTCCTGGGTTCTGGTCTGCAGGTCGCCCGGTGAACGGCATCGTCATTTTCTCTTGCGCGGCGGCGGGCGGGTTCATTCCGGTCCGTCCTGGAGTATGCGCCTTCGAAGAAGGTCCAGGGCGGCCTGGCTTGTTCGCCAGCGGACAAGATGGCGGTCGCCCGGAAGATTGAACCTCATTGCCCTTTCACCTTGTTCGTCGGAAATCGCCACGAATACGGTCCCGACCGGCTTGTCCGGTGTGCCGCCTCCGGGTCCGGCGATCCCAGTCGTCGAGACCGCGTAATCGGTACCGGCCGTCTCGCGGGCGCCTCGCGCCATCGCTTCGGCGACTTCCTTCGAAACGGCTCCGTGCTCCTTGATCAGCTCCGCGGGCACGCCTATCTGCCGGGTCTTCGCCTCGTTCGAGTAAGTGATGAATCCCTCGAGAAAATACTCCGAGGACCCGGGCACCTCAGTGATCCGCTCGCCGATAAGTCCGCCGGTACAGCTTTCCGCGACCGAAAGCGTTGCGCCTTTTTGCAAGAGAAGCCGCCCCACGACCTCTTCCATCGCTTCCCCGTCCAGCGAAAACACTGCGATCCCCAGCTTTTCCGCGATCCTTCCGGCGAGTTCGTCGTTGATCGCGTCGGCTTCTTCGGCGGTGCGAGCGGTTGCGGTCAGCTGGACCTCGACCTCTGTCCGGCTGAAGAGGACGGCCGTCACCGGATTTTCGTATTCCTTGTAGATCGGCGCGATCAACTCGTCGAGCTTCGATTCGCCAAGACCCGAAACCATGATCTGCTTGCGCCTTACGGCGACCTCGCCTGAAGTGATCTTAAGACCCGGAAGCACGTGATCGGTGAACATCGGCCTCGATTCCTTCGGCGGCCCGGGAAGGACGATCAGTTTCCTGCCCTCTTTCTCCACCATCATCCCGACGGCGCTGCCGTTTGGGTTCGGAAGCACGTCGCTGCCCTCGATCACGTATGCCTGCTGGCGGTTCCTCTCAGGCATTTCATATCCGAAAGCCTTGAACCGCTCCCTTAGCTGCTCAAGAAGATCGTCTCTGAAGACAAGGTCAAGCCCTATCGCCTTCGCAGTGACCCGGCGGGTTATATCGTCCTCGGTAGGCCCTAGCCCCCCGGTGGTGATGACGATATCGGACCGCGCCAGCGCGTCGCGGAGGGTCTCTTCCAGCCTCATTTCGTCGTCGCCGACTATGGTCTTCAGCTTGACCTCGATGCCGATCTCGTTCAGGAGCTCGGTCAGCCAAAGGCTGTTTGTGTCGGTCTTTGTGGGCGTGAGCAGTTCGGAACCTATCGCCACTATCTCAGCGGTCTGCATGGCAGGATTATAACTGTGAGTGCCGCAAGGTAACAGCGGAGGCGGAAACGGTTTGAGGTCAGGGGGTTACGACCTCACTGGACGTTCTTGTCGTAAATGTCGTGGAGGACTTCAGTGATCGGTTTGCGGTCGGCGAATTCTTCCTCGTCGGAGCGCTTTCGACGGAAACGGCTTGTGCGAGACGTTCTTTCCGTGGAACGCTTCGATTCTTCGCTTCCATCTCTCATTCCGGATTCGGTCACGGTCCTCAGCACGCTCTCTTCCGGTTCGGCTTCCCCCGAGGTGTGCAAGTTCTTGGCATCGAGCGGTTTCGGCGCCTTGCCTTCGGCGGGGGCCTTGCTCCGGCTTTCCTCAAGCAGGATCGTACCTTTGTTCCTGCGGAGCCGCTCAAGGTTCCTGATTGCCGAGGCGTTCTGCGGCGCTTCCTTGGGATCGCGCTCGATCTTGCGAAGAAGGCGAACGTAGTCACGCAAGTCTTTGGAAGGATGAAGGTAGGTAGATTCGTCAGCGTTGTCGTTCTCGACGACGTAGGCCAGGTGGCTGACGGCGGACCCGTGGTCCCCGATCTTTGCGTAGAGAGCCCCGAGCGCGAAATAGACCAGCGGGGGAGCCCCGTGCATCTTCTGAAGTATGTGTTCCCCCTGGCTGATCGCGTTCTGGACCTCGAACCCGAACCATCTGCGATCGTCGTCGCGCAGGATCTCGTTTGCGACGAGATAAAAATCGAAGACCTCCCGGATGCCTTTCTGCGACGGCTGAGAGAACGTTTTCCAGAGGAAATAAGCAAAGACGCCGAAGAAGAAGATCACGACCATGGGAAATCCCGCCACGACGAGCATGGTCGCGATCACGCCGAAGGTCAGCGCGTACTGCGTCTTCTCCTTCAGCGCAAATGTGTCTTTCTTTTGGAGTTTGTCGGTCAAGTCTAAGACTCGGATATCAAAAAGCCGATCTAATCTTCGGCCTTGCCCTCTCCGGCGTCCTTATTCGTCGAGGAATTTTTCTCAGCCTTGGGCTGGTGCTTACCGGCGGTCCCGTCCGCTGCTTCTTTCTCTTTCTTCTCCGAATGCTCTTCCGGTTTCTTCGCCTCGTGATCCTCACGGTCTTTCTTCCAACCGAAATTCGCGAGAGCATCCATCACTTTACCCGCCGCCTCGTACGGAGAATTGATCACGAATGAGAACGTCTCGCCGAGCGCGATGGCCTCAAGCTCGAGAAGCTTCGCGTATTTCTGCTCCAGCGGCAGTTCTTCGAATTCCTTCTTGAACTCTTCCTCGGTTTTGGGCTCTTCCTCAGCCTTTCTAGCCTCTTCGGTCTTTTCAACTGACATTATCTTCACCTCTCCGGGCTTAAACACTTTTGCCTGGCAGGCCAGCCGTTTGCCCTTCTTCCGCTCGGCCTCGCTTATGAGATCGATCTCTATCTTCGTGGCCTCCGACAAAAGGCCGCCTCCGTCGCCGACGATCAGCGAGCAACGGTGCTCTTCCTCGCCTCTGCGGCACCTGTCGTCCAGATCGACCCCGAGCCGCTTGGCCGCGTCCAGCAGATACGTGTCGACCGCGACGATGCCCTCGAGCCCTTGTTCTTCGAACGTGATAAGTACTTCCTTCATATTCCGCACGCTCAATTGATCGTCGTCTTGACCCTCACTCTCGGCTGCGCTCCGGAAGCGGCGCTCGAGATCTCCTTCTCTTTTCTCTGGCACTCTTCGCAGATGCCAAGAATGCGGAGCGAGTGGTGCGTAGGTTTGAAATTGTATTTGTCCGCCATTTCGTCCTGCTTGGCCTCAAGCTCGGGCGAGAAGAACTCGATCACCAGCCCGCATTCGGTGCAGATCATATGATCGTGGTGTTCGTGTTCGAAATGATGTTCGTAATATGTCCTTCCGTCTCCCAGGCGCACCTCGCGCGCAAGGCCTGCATCGGTCAGGAGTTTGAGAGTACGGTAAACAGTGGTCTGGCCGATGTTCGAATCCCGCTTCTGTACCAGCCAATAGAGATCTTCCGACGACAAGTGATCCTCGGTCTCGAGAAACACTTCAAGTATCAGCTCGCGCTGGGTCGTCTTCCTCAGGCCCTGCTGGCGTATGTGCTCCTCGAAAACTTCCTTTTCATCGGCGAATTTTGGTTCTTTGCCGGCCATATCTGTTCTTCGCGGTCCAGGATCAGAGCGGGGGGACTGCCAAGTTACGCGTAACGGCTATCTTATCACCTGAAAAATCTAAAACAAAAGGATTTGCTTTTGCAGGCTTCGGTGCCTAGCGGGTCTCTTTCCCGAGGAGAGACTTGATCTGCCGGCGCATTTCAGCAACGTCGCCCGGATCCGCCCCGTGCTCTTCGGCAAGCGTGAGAGAGCGCAGGCCAAGCAGAAGATAGACGGTCAGGAACCCATCGAGTCCGGCTCCTTCAACGGCGGCGAGATGCGCTTCGAAGGTTTCGACATCGGCCCTTGCGAAGGTGCCCGTCAGGGCCTCGGCCGGTTCCTGTGTCTTCAGATTCTCGACCGTGCTTGAGATCAGAGGCATAAGCACGCGCCTTCCTTCCGCGCCGGAAAGCCCGCATTTCGCGAGTGCATCGAGAGCGGCGTCGATAAGAGCGACAAGGTGGCCGCTGGCGACCACTGCCGAGGCGTGATAGAGAGGCTTGCCGGCAGTGGGGATCTCGAAGGGTACTCCGCCGAGCGATCCGGCAAGTTCCCTGGCCGTAAAAACAGCTTCGGGGTCGCCTTCAACGCAGAAATATACACCCCGAAAGCGCGAGCTTCCGATCAGCGGATCGCTGATCGAAACGAGCGGATGCATGCTGCCCACGCTCGCGCCGGCCTCCGAGAGAGCGGAAAGCACCGAAGAACTTCTGGAACCGCTGACGTGAAGCGCGATCTTGCCTTTTACATCAGCCGCTCTGCTGATCGAACCTGCGACGTCTTCGATCCGCTCGTCGTTGACGGTGATCAGAAAAATATCGGCTTCCACGGATGCGATGTCATCGGGAGAAAGGACCTCGGGCGCAAGATCGATCGCTCCGGCTACCGCCGAGGCCTTTGCGCGGGTCCTCGCCACAAGATGCGAGACGTGCTCGCCGCCTTTCGACAGGGCGACCGCCAGCGCGCCTCCTGCGCGTCCCGGCCCAATGACGCAGATCTTCCGCATCCGGGAAGTGTAATCCAAAGCGCGTTGCGCTTAAAAGCGATCAGCCGGTGTTATAGATCAGAGATTAAGGAAGAGCGGTTCTCCGGGAAGCTCTGAGGTCCATCCTTCGAGCCGTGCGCCGAGCTCTTCAGCAGTCACAAAATCGCTGATCTGCGGCAAGGCGGTGCTGACAACGGTCGAGGTCCGTATCTGCTCGCACGCCTTCTTGATCAACTGCAGTTCGACCGTATCGAACATCACCGCGTCGCCGCGTGAGGAGATCTTCTTTCGCGCGCTTCCCGCGGCCTTTCTTATCTCATCGTCGGCGGTATCGGACGCGATCGTATCCAGGAGCGAGCCGATCACCTCCGAAGCCGTGTTCAGCGTTCGCTTGAAGCTGTCGGATCCTTGCAGCACAAGGGCAATGAGTTCTTTCGGCATCATCTGCCATTCGTCCTTAGTGTGCAGACGGAACGAGCACTCGCAGTATGGGCGCTCGAAGATACGATCTTTGATCGCCGTGCCGCATTTCAGGCCACGGATCCGGGAGATGATCGCCGATGCGCGGTCGAAGTGGTCCTGGCGAAAGATCGGAAGCGAAGCGAGATTCTCGAATTCCCACCACTCGTCGCTCGCAAGAATTTCGTCGAGTTTCTCCTGGATGTCGTGGGCATTTATCACGCTGTTGTGCGCTTCCGAGAAAACAGCGGAGTATTCGCGACGGAAGTCGTCGAACACTCCCGCGAGTTCGTTATTAACCGCGGCGTCGGGCTTGGCTCCCGCCGGAGAGATCAGTTCGAACAGTTTCTCTCGTTTTGCTTCGATCGATTCGTCGTCGGTGTACTCGCACAACGCGAGGTACCTGACCACCTCTCGTCGGAGGTCTGCCCATTCAAGATACCCGGCAACTGCAAGCAGATCGCGCTTGCGCGCCTCAAATTCCACTTCGGAATCGGAAAAAGCATCGGCGATCCTCTGGAGCGTCTCCTCGAGCGAAATGCTGTCGTCGAAGAAAGCCGCGAGCGACCTTCGCACGACGCCGAAGGTCTTCTCCGCATTTATCGAGACATTCCAGATCCTGGTGTTGAGCTCATCGGACGGGATCTCGTCAAAGCTCTCCAGAAGGCGTGCGTTTTCCCAGTCTTTGAGCCACTTCTTCAGAGATGCCTTGATGCGCTTGCGGTCTTCGGCGATGTCGATCGACTGAATGTCCCGGGATTCCGTAAGAAGCTTTGCCCACTCCGTAAGCCTGCGCGAACCGTAGAGGACGTTCTGGGGTTTCGAGATCCCGCTGATGTCGTCCCATATGATCCGGAGGTCCAGCGAACGCCTGTTGATACGGTCGCCTTTGCTCGTGACGAATTCGATCTTGCCGAGCGCGACAAGAGCGGAGAGGATCAATTGCTGGGATTCGCGGGCCAGACCGTAGGGCTTCTCGCGGAGCTTTCTGTAAACGGCGTCGAGCGGAATCGTTTCGTCGTCCGCCTGTCCCACGAGCGTGAGGACCTTTTCGACGAGGTGGAGGCCGAAGAGCTTCTCTTCTTTTTCGAGCACCAGATTGTCGCCGCGCTGAGAGACAAGTCCCAGAGGAAGCGCGAACGTTTCGGCGAGATGCTGGACCGAGTGGTGACCCACCCTTGCGCCGCTGAAGAGATCGGAAACGATGGTCGATACTTCTCGAATGCCGAGCGGTTCGGCAAACACAGGGTGCTGTGGGAACGCCTCGTCGAAGACCGGGGAGAGCAGTTCCGAAAGTAGTTCCCCGAGGGTCGAGTGGGCCTCAATACCTTCGCTTATGGGAAGTTCAAGTTCGCCGACCGACAGTTTCGGTTCGGAAAGGAAAGCGCGCTTCCAGATCTTCTCGACCGCGATCGTGTGCGTATGCCCGGCCGCACCGATCTGCTCCTCAAATTCGATCCTTAGAGAGTTGTCGTGCAGAAGGACGTGATACCGCTGGACCGTTGCGACCTCGGCGGATGTCAGAGCCGCCGGCTGCCAGGTAACGACCGGCACACCCGATGAAGCATCGGTTGAAGGTATATCTCCGGGCCCGCAGATCACGACGAACAGGTCGACCGCGGAATCGTCCGCAAGCATCCTCAAAGCGCCGAACTCCTCGTTTGCCCAGTTCCAGAAGAGACGGATCTTGCGGATACTGCCCCGCCAGATGGTCTGAACGTCGGTCCAGTCTGCCGAACCGGCTTCTTTTTCCGGCGAAAGCATCCAATCCGTGAATCTCTCCTTTCCGGCTCGTTTGAGGATCTTCGGGACGGCGTCACCGCCGACCTCCTTAACCGCCGACGCGAGCGCGTGGTTGAGATTGTCCTTGCCGCTTACCTTCAGGCTGTAACGGACCTCGCCCGCGTGCCCTTCCACGCGCCAGAAGTCTTCCGGGAACACGGTGACGAATGTCTCTAACAGCTCGGATACTTTCGAAACGCACGCGTCCGGATCGTTCTCGTCGTAGATGAGTATCGCCGCGCCGATCTCGCCCGCTGTCACGCCGTCGCCCTCGAGCGACAGAATGAAAAGCGCCTTGAGTATCAGCTTCGCCTGCAGACGCTGGATGACCGGTACAAGCGAGGTGATCTCGGAGGAGATCTTGTCGTAGACCGCGAACGCGTCCTTCAGATTCTCGTCGCTCCGAAGGGTTGATTCCACGCAGTCGAAGACCTCGTCGAGGCCGATCAGCGAACGGGACGGCCGTCCAAGGATCCGCTTTCCGGCATCCGAGGCGAAGCTCAGCAGGGCAAAATCGGGAGCGTAGAGGCGGACGACGGGAGCGATCTCGAGGATCAGCGGATGAAGCGGGTACAGGGAACTGAACCGCTGCTGGCTCCAGCGAAAATCGGGCAGGACGTTCCTGAAGTAATCGTATGCCTGGTCGATGACCTGATGCTTGGCGCGGATCTTTGGAAATATGTGCGCATCGACGATCCGGTACAGGTGTTCCTGGTCCAGATAATCGATCGTGTATTGCTGAACAATGGCCGCGTTCGTGCCGTCAGCGTCCGTGATGTCATCGTCGAGCGCGACTCCGATAAAGAAGTTGTGGAGCGACGCAGCGGCAGCCAGTTCTCCCAGAAAGGCGCCGTCATCCCTCTTCACACGCGCTTTCCGGTCGTATGCGGTGTCGATGAGGATCACGAACGTCATGTCCCCGGCCTCCTTCGCGGCCAGTTCCATCAGGGACCCAAGATCCTTCGGAGCCTGTCCGGGCGGGAGCCCGAGCGCCACAGCGACCGCGGCCCTCAGTTCCTCGAAAAGACTGTCCCGGGTTCCTCTTAGGACATTCGCGACAGGATATCTTCGCCGGAGCAGGCCTGTCGCTGAAGTCGCGACGTGAGAATTCGACAGTTTGCCCCTAAGGTCCGGATTAGCCAGAATGGAGCCGAACACTGCCAGGAAGTGACTCTTTCCGACGCCCCTGTATCCGGCCAGCGCCTTCCTGTTTCCGAGCGTGCCGCCGGCGCGGCTTACCGAGTCGAGCCACGACGCCATAAGTCCCGCTGTTATATCCGTGAAGCGATAGGTTTCCAGCGTGGCGGAAGGGACGGAATGAAAGTCTCTCAGCGCGTCGAAACTGCGGACTTCAAGCAGGTCTTTTACTTTCTCTTGGGGATTGCTCATCGGTAAAGCCGGGAAGCTTTCGTGCAGGTCGGAAATGAGAGTTTGGTCGGCAGCGGCGCCGGATATATCATCCGGCGAACCCCCGGCGGGGAGCCGGGCATCACTACGCCTTTCATTCTAACAAGTTTGCTTTTGAAAACAAAGTGTTTGTGCATTGTTTACCAGTCTTTCCGCACAAGGTTGCCCAAATAAGTAACCTTTGCGAAAAAACTTGCATCACAAATTCGTTGCCTCATATAATTTTGAGATCGGACCCCATAGCTTCACTTTTCGGGAGTTGGAAAACACATGACTATCAATCCAGCGAGACGCGCAGGCTCTTTCTTTTTAATGCTCGCCCTCTGGCTCAGTTCTTCGGCGGTCGCGCCCCTTGCGGTCAGTGCCCAGGAAAATGACAAGGACGAGAAACGCAATTCTCAGCTCGACAAGGACGAAGATCCCGCGATGATCGGCAAACGGAACATCAACGGTGGATTCGACAAATTCGTAGGCTGGCTCGGGGGATCCCGGGAGAAAGAGATCCAGATGGGGCGTCAGCTTGCAGCGCAGATCGAGGCTCAGACCAAGATGGTCGAAGATCCGATGATCACGGAATACATCAACAGGGTTGGTCAAAACCTTGTGCTCAACTCCGATGCCAAGATCCCCTTCACGATCAAGGTAATCGACAGCGACGAGGTCAATGCGTTCGCACTCCCGGGAGGCTTCTTCTTTGTCAACAAGGGTCTGATCATCGCGGCCGATAACGAGGCCGAACTGGCGGGCGTAATGGCCCACGAGATTGCTCACGTCGCTGCGAGGCACGCAATGGAGAATGCCGGGAAAGGCCAGCTTCTCGGTTACGGCATCCTCGCCGGGATCATATTCACGGGAGGCATCGCGGGAGCGGTCCTTCAGAACACGGCAGGGATCGGCCAGGCATTGGCGTTCTTCAAGTTCAGCCGCGGCGCCGAAAAGGAAGCTGATTCTCTGGGAGTTCAGTATCTCTACGCTGCGGGTTACGATCCGACCGGAATGGCGACAATGTTCGAAAAACTGGCTTCGAAGAACAAGAAGAAGCCCGGAACGCTTTCGAAGCTCTTTTCCTCGCATCCGCAGTCGCTCGACAGGCGTGACGCGACGCTCGGGCTTGTGGCGAGATTCGAGGAAAAGCAGGAATACATCATCAGCACGTCCGAGTTCCAAAGGGTCAAACAGCATCTGCTCCGGATCTCGAACGCCGGCGTCGTTGATCCCGACGACCTTGACGATGTCGAGGAAGGAAGGCCCACGCTCAAGCGTCGGCAGCCGGCAGCTGACGGGACGACAAACGACCCCGCAGGTCCCGCGAACGATCCCGGGCCGCCGAAGCTGAAGAAGCGGAACGATCCAACGACCGACAGCGATAACGACAACTAGTTCGTGTTTGCAAGATAAAACGGAAAAGGCGCCCCAGATACTGTGGCGCCTTTTCTGATCTCCATCTATACGCGATCAGTCGAGAAGTATCCCTTCAATGCCCGCGTCGATACTGTACACGGCTTCGTTCGTCGCAGCGATCATTTCTCCCGATCTTGTAAAACTCAGGCCTACAAGCCCCATCCCGGAAGCGAAGAGTTCCGCAGAAGATCCGTCGAACGCTATCTTGACGATTCCGTGCCTTCCCTCAAGGCAGGCGGCGCAATACAGGTTACCCTCGTCGTCGAAAGCGATCCCCTGCGGCCGTCCGAGCCCTTTGAAAAACCTCTCGACGTTTCCGTCCGGATCCACTTTGTAGATCGAATCGTGACTGCACAGGCCTGGCGCACTCACGTAGAGCGATCCGCCCGGACCGAATGCCATGTGATATGCCGACACGGAAGGTTCAAGTACAGCCCACGTCTCGGAATCGCCCAGCGTGCCTATGCGAAAGATCGTCCCGCTCCTGTCGCCGACGAACAGATCGCCCTCTTCGTTAAACGCGAGCCCCGTTGCGACCCCAAGATCGCCTGCCAGCGGAACGACTTCCGAATCGCCGTTGATCTGGACGACCTCGCCGTCCGCGCGGTTCGTCACGACGAGACGTCCGTGCGGATCGAACGCAACGCCGGTGGGGTTCTTGACCGACGCGCTCATTTCGGAAACGAAACCGTCCCGGTCGAGCCTGAAGAGAGTTACGGGAAGCTCCTGGCCGCGGGAGCCTGAGCGGGTAAGTACGATCGAGCCGTCCTTCGGATCGACGGCAGGGTTTGCGACCTGGTGGAGATCTCCCGCGAGCCGCTTTCCGACGGTCAGCTTCGCTGCGCCCGAACTCTCGCTGCCGAACATTACCAGGACATCGACCGGCCCGGATTCCGAATCTTCCGGAACCGTGACCAGGATCCGGATTGAAGACGCACCCGTGATCCGCGCTTCCGAACCGCCGATCTCACATCGAAATCCGAAAGGGTCCTCAAGCCGGAATCCCTCGCATTCGATCAGCACTTCGCCGCCCGGAATTGCAAAATCCGGGCTGACGGAAATGATCCGGCCTTCATTATTCATCTATCGGCTCCTTTCGAAAACCCTCATTTTACGACGGTTAGCGACAAATAGGCAACAAGCCTCCGGAACGGTGCGGAACGGACCGACGCCGGCGCTATGTTATAATCGGGGCAATTCGGAGGTCATATATATCACCCGCGTAGACGGCTTTACTGAAGGCCTGAAACACAATCAGCTCAAACGGATAGAGCGGCTGTTCACCCGAAAGGTCGCTCCCGACCGGATCGTATCTCACGAACTTGCAAGGCAGCTTAGCGAGATCTCGCACGATACGGGCCGCCAGATCGGTGTGCTTCTGAACCGAAAGGGCAGGGTGGAATTCGTCATGGTCGGCGACTCGAAACAGATCGAGATGCCGGATTTCAAGCGCGTGAGGGTGGCTTCAGGTCGATTCCGGGGCCTTCGCTGTGTACACACACATCTGCTCGGCGAACCGCTTACGTCAGACGACCTTACGGACCTGGCGCTGCTGCGTCTCGACCTTATGTCCGTGATCCAGGTTGATTCCAAAACAGGATTGCCGGACCTCGTGCATTCAGCGCATCTGCTTCCTTCCAAGGCGAGCGACATTCACACAGCCAATGGAACGGGCAAGCCGTACGAATTCCTCGCGCCGGCGCATCCCTCGCAGCTGGACACGGACTTCCTGACGCTGATCAACTCGCTCGAGACGGAAATGGCCCGCAACAGAAAAACGGGCCTGAACCGCCAGACGAACCGGGAAAGGGCGATCCTTGTATCGGTGACCACGGGCGCGACCGCGCTGGCGGAAGAATCGCTAGCAGAGCTTGAGGAACTGGCGATGTCGGCGAACGTGCTGGTCCTCGACACGGTGATACAGCGCCGCTCTCAGATCCATCCCAAGACGGTCCTGGGGGCTGGCAAGCTGAATGAGATACTCATTCGCTCGATGCAGCTTGGGGTCGATCTCATTGTGTTCGACCGCGAACTGACTCCCGCGCAGGTGCGGTCGCTTTCGGAAGAGACCGAGCTAAAGGTCCTGGACCGGCCGCAGCTGATCCTGGACATTTTTGCCCAAAGGGCGAATTCCCGCGAAGGCAAACTCCAGGTCGAACTTGCACAGTTGAAGTACCTTCTTCCAAGGCTCGTTATGGGCAAGAACTCCGCGTTCTCTAAACTCGCGGGAGGTATAGGGGGCCGCGGACCCGGCGAGACAAAACTGGAAACAGACCGAAGGCGTGTCCGCAAGCGGATCTCAGATCTGGAAAAACAGGTGAAGAAGATCGGCAAACAGCGGCTTGAACGGCGCAAGTCCAGGGTCAACAGGGACATCCCTATCATTTCGCTTGTCGGCTACACAAACGCCGGTAAATCGACCCTTCTCAACACTTTGACCGACAGCAAGGTATACGCCGAAAGGAAGATGTTCGCTACTCTGGACCCTACAGCCCGAAGGCTGCGTCTGCCGTTCGAGCAGGAAGTGATCATCAACGACACGGTGGGCTTCATTCGCGATCTTCCGGAATCGCTCGTCGCGGCTTTCAAGGCGACTCTCGAAGAGATCGGCGACAGCGATCTTCTCGTTCACGTGGTCGATGGCTCGAATCCCAGAGCGCTGCACCAGATCGAATCGGTCGAGTCGATACTCACGAGCCTTGACCTTGGCGAGATACCGATGATAATCGCGTTGAATAAGAAAGACCGTGTAGCGCGCAAGACGCTCAAGGCCCTGGAGCGTTCCGTTTCGCTTCAATCCGACGATGCCGTGGTCGCGGTTTCGGCGCTGTCGCCTGACTCGCTTGCGCCGCTTATCGCCGAGATATGCGGCCGTGTGTCCCGCGATCCGGAGGCAACTGAGACCGCCGGAGCCTTTGTGTCGGCGAGTTAAATAATGAGCAAGAAACTCCCGAAAAGTCAGAACTTCCTCGATCGTCTGCGAAAACGTTCGCTTGAATACCTTCGCATACCGTACGACAAGATCAGCCCCGCCCAGAGATTCTGGATCGGATTCGCGGTCTTCTCGATCCTGACAACCCTCCTGATCAGCAATCCGGCGTGGCGGACCACCACCGCGGCGTACTCCGAGGGCGATATTGCACGCGAGACCATCGTTTCGCCGGCCGATATATCGGTAGTCGACGAAGAACAGACGCGATCGATGAAGGAATCGGCCAAGCAGGCGATCAAACCGATTTTCAACTTCAGACCGGACAGTTCGGACGAAACCCTCAGGACATTCAGAGACGCTTGGGAGCGACTCCAGAGGTCGTCCCGCGAATCGCGGCAGAACGGGAACGGTTCGCAGTCGGTCGAATGGGACGGGCCCGGCGGAAAGGAACTGGGTCAAATACTCGGGGCAAGGGACTTTTCGAGAAACGAAATCGATTCCGTAGAGCGTGTACTTGAGCAGGCGACAGAGGGCACGATATACGACGACAAGGACCGTCCCCAGCTCCGAAGCGATGTTACGCTTGCCGATCCTAAGAATCCTACAGCCGAGACCACGATCTCGATGCCTGCGAGCAGCTGGACCCCGCTTTCACGTGCGAGAGCTGAGATCCGCGAGGGCCTGGACAACATCAACAGCCTTTCTGAGGCCGAGGTCGAAGCCTTTGAGAGAGCGTTGTCGCCTCTGGTCCAGCCAAACGCGATCTACGACAGCGCTGCCACAGTTAAGGCCCGCGAGGACCTGGCGGCAAGCGTCGAGCCAACGCTCATCGAGCTAAAGCGCCAACAGACGATCGTGCGGGAGGGCGACACGATAACCGATGAGGTCCTGGCCCAGCTCTCGGCGATAAGAAGCTATGCCGACACGAGCCGTCAGATGAACCGGTTCTTCGGTCTTTTGGCGATAGTCACCGCGCTCTACTGGGTGGCGTGGAAGTTCATTCAGCACCGTGGGTTCGTGAACCGGCTTTCATTGTCCGAAGAGCGTACGTTCGTGATGTTCGGGTTCATCGTCATCGTGCAGACGATCCTGATGGCCGTCTTCTTTCGGGTGACCGAGTACACCGCAGCACAGAACCTCCGTGCACCTCTCAACGACCCGACTCTATGGGCGTTCGCGATCCCGTTCGCGTTCAGTTCGCTCCTGATGACACTTCTTGCGGACCGCCGGACCGCGCTCTTTACGGGACTCTTCGTTTCCCTTCTCGCGGGCCTCCTTGCCCCGCGCGGACTTGAGTTCGTGCTGTACGCAGGTATTTCGTCGGCCGTGGCCGTATACGGGATCGGAAGATACCGCAGCAGGCAGTCGGTCACGTTCGCGGGGATCTTCGTCGGTGTCGCCAACGCCGCGACGGCGGTTGCGCTTATCTCCTACACGCAGCAACCGCTCATACTCAACACCATATTGCTTGCGATCAGCTGCGGCCTGGTCAGCGGACTGATCACTGCGGCGGTAACGGCGATGTTCCTGCCGATCTGCGAATCGCTTTTCGGTATCCTTACCGATGTGAAACTGCTTGAGCTGTCGAACGCGGACTTGCCGCTACTGGGCCAGCTCGCTCTTCGTGCGCCGGGAACAAATCAGCATTCGCACGCCGTCGGGCAGCTCGCCGAAGAAGCCTGCCGTGTTGTCGGGGCTAACGGCCTGCTTGCCAGGATCGGCGCGTTGTATCACGACATTGGAAAGACGGCGGCTCCCGAACACTTCGTAGAGAACCAGCGCGGGAAAAACCCTCATGACCGTTTGAAGCCCGCTCAAAGCGCGCGCATCATTGTCAGCCACGTTACGTACGGCGCAAAGCTCGCCAAGGACATGGGCCTCCCGTCAAGGATCGTCGATTTCATCCCGCAGCACCACGGAACGCGGACACTTCACTATTTTCTGACAAAGGCCAGGAACGAGGCCGGAAAGGGCGAGGAGGTTCACGAGAACGACTTCCGATACCCGGGGCCGAAGCCGCAGTTCAAGGAAGCGGCGATAATGATGATCGCCGACAGCTGCGAGGCGGCGGCGCGCTCGCTGAGCGATCCGACGCCGGAGAATATTCGCTTCATCGTTACGAAGATCATCGATGCGATCCTTGCCGACGATCAGCTGGATGAGTGCGATCTGACATTGAGGGAACTGACACAGATCCGTGAATCGATGATCAAGTCGCTTGTATCGATCTACCACTCGAGGGTCGATTATCCGGGCTACACTCCGCCTGCTTCTAAAACGCTTGAGAACATAATCATACCTAAGGATTTAGACGAAGAGGTCCGTGGGCCGAGGTATGTCGATCCCGCGGACATTCCGGTAAGCCCGGGAGGCGAGATCGAGGATGAAGCGGTCGTAAGGACCGTTAAAAAGCCTGTCGAAGATCCGTCGATCTCTAAAGAACCGGAAGTGAAGGCGAAGGGGACGGAATAGAGTTTAGCGAGTCGTCTGACAGAATCTAGTTTGTCGCAACCTTGTTGGGTCGAATGAGTACGTTTAGAGCAGCGCTTTGCGCTGCCGAGGTAGCGCGAACTTCAGTTTGCGCCGCGCGAAAGCGCGGAGTTCCATCGGGCATCCGGGCCGCAGGCGGCCCGCGACAAGCTGAAGCTTATCGTACATCCGTTTAGAGCAGCGTAAAGCGCTGCTCTAAACGGTCGATCTACTATCCTCCGTACTTCCCCCTCAGCTTTTCGTACGTCGTCTCGAGAGTCTCCGGGATCGTGCGGGTTTCGCCGATCGAGGTCATGAAATTGGCGTCGCCCGCCCAGCGGGGCATCACGTGCATGTGGAAATGGTTTGCGACCCCCGCACCTGCCGCCTTCCCTACGTTCATTCCCAGATTGAATCCGTCCGGGCTGTAAACTTCGGCAAGTATCTCCTGAGAACTCTTCGTAAGATCCATCAGTTCATCAGTGATCTCTTTCGAAGCGTTCACAGGCGATGGAAGGTGATCGAACGGCACGATCATCAGGTGACCGGTGATGTACGGAAAAATGTTTAGGATAACGAAATTGAACCCGGCGCGGTGAACGATGTATTTCTCATCGTCGCTCGCCGGGTTCTGAAGTATCGCGCAAAACACGCAGTCGGATTCGCCGTCAGACGCGGGCTTGCTGCTCGAACGTATGTAATCGTATCGCCACGGACTCCACAGAATGTCCATCTTGCAACCTCCTGAAGGCCGGTCCGCGAAACGCGGGCGATCTGGATTACTGATTGATAATGTCTTTCAGGTCCTTGCCGGGCTTGAAGTATGCGACCCTTTTCGCGGGGATCTCCACTGGTTCGCCCGTTTTCGGATTCCTTCCCTTCCTTGCGTTCCTCTCGCGAACGCGAAAACTGCCGAAGCCCCTAAGTTCGATCTTCTCGCCCTTGTTAAGGGTGCTGACAATGCTGTCAAAAATGATCTCGACCAATTGTTCGACATCTTTCTTGGTCATGTCGGCTTCTTTCGCTACGATCTCAACCAGGTCGGCTTTTGTCATCTTTTATCCTCGTTTCCGCGATCTTCGAAATCTGTAAAACGGCCTAGCTCTTGCCTTTCTTCTTTGTCTTTTTCTTGGTATCGGCTTCCGCAGCTTCATCAGTTTCTGACTTGGCTGCTTCGGAAGCCTCTTCAGCCTTTGCCTCTTCGGCAGCTTCCTCTGCTTTGGGTTCTTCCGAAGCCTCCTCAGCCCTAGCCTCTTCAGCAGTCTCCTCAGCCTTGAGTTCCTCAGCAGCCTCTTCAGCCTTCGGTTCCTCAGCAGCTTCTTCAGCCTTGGGCTCCTCAGCAGCTTCTTCAGCCTTGGGCTCCTCGGCAGTCTCCTCAGCCTTGGGCTCCTCGGCAGTTTCCTCAGCCTTGGGCTCCTCGGCAACTTCTTCAGCCTTGGGCTCCTCGGCAGTCTCTTCAGCCTTCGTTTCCTCGGAGGTTTCTTCTGCTTTGGGTTCCTCGGCCTTCGCTTCAGCTTTGGATCCCTTGGATTTCGCCTCGGCCTTGGTTTCGGCTTCTTCGGCCTTCGCCTCTTCGGTTTCGGAGTCCTCTCCTCCGAGCTTCAGCTTGGCGAGCTCGCCGAGAGACGCCATTCCGCTCTTGGCCTGGCTGGAATAAGAACGCGAATCGACGACCGGCTCGTCATCCTTGCCAACCGCACGATGCGAAAGCCCGATCTTCTCGACGTCATGTTCGATCCTGAGGATCTTGAAATCAAGCTCCTGCCCGATCGAGAATTCGTCTTCCGGGTTCTCCACCCTGTCGTCCGAAAGCTCGGAAATATGGCACAGCCCCTCCAGGTCCTGTGCAAGCTCGACGAAAACGCCAAAGCTCGCAAATCTTGAGATCTTGCCCTTGATGACATCGCCCGGCTTGTGTTCGTTAGTGAACTCTTCCCAGGCGCTGGGGGTAAGCTCTTTCATCGAAAGCGAAAGCCTGTGGCCGTCCGTATCGATGTTTGTGATCACCGCCTCGACCTCCTGGCCCTTGCTCAGGACGTCTTTCGGGTGCTTGATCTTCTTCGACCAGGAGATATCCGATACGTGAACAAGGCCGTCGATCCCTTCTTCAACCTCGACGAAAGCGCCGAAGTCGGTCAGATTCCTGACCTTGCCCTCGATCTTCGTGCCGACGGAATAGCGCTCCCCGATCGTGTCCCACGGATTGGGCTGAAGCTGCTTCATCCCAAGGCTTATCCGGCGCTCGTCGGGATCGATCCCGAGCACCTGGACTTCGACCTCGTCACCCTTTCGCACCACGTGCTTCGGATGCTTGAGCCGTTTCGACCAGGACATCTCCGACACGTGCACCAGGCCCTCGACCCCGGGCTCGAGTTCCACAAAGGCGCCGTACTCTGTAATGCTCGAAACACGCCCCTTGATCACAGAGTTTACAGGATACAATTCGGTAACTGTTGACCAGGGATCCGGAAGCAGCTGCTTGAATCCGAGGGAGACCTTCTCCTTCTCGCGGTCGAGCTTGAGGATCTTGACCTGAACCGTGTCGCCGACCTTGAACATCTCGCCGGGATTATGGAGCCGGCCCCAGGACATATCAGTAACGTGAAGAAGCCCGTCTATGCCTCCGATATCGATGAACGCACCGTAATCGGTCAGGTTCTTCACCGTGCCTTCTTCAATATGGCCCTCTTCGATCCGCTTAAGCGTTTCCTCTTTCTGTTTGTTGATGACCTCGTCGGTTATCACCTTGCGCGAGATAACGATGTTGCTGCGCTTCCGGCTGAACTTGATGACCTTCGCTTCGATCTCTTCACCGATGTAAGTGTCAAGGTTACGGACAGGCCTCGAATCGACCTGTGAACCCGGCAGAAATGCTTCGACGCCGTTGATATCGACCTTCAGACCGCCTTTTGTCTTGGCAGTCACGTTGCCCTTGATAACGGTGTCGTCGTCATAAGCAAGCTCGATCTCGTTCCAAGACTTGCGGCGTTCCGCGTCGAACCTCGAAAGGCTGGGCGGAGCATCGCCCGATCCCATCGAACGGATCACGACCTCGACCTCGTCCCCGAGCTTGATACCGACCTCGCCGTCCTCAGACGTAAACTCGTCGACCGATACAAGTCCTTCCGACTTGTACCCGAAGTCGACAAGCGCGCCGTTGTCGGAGATCTCGACGACCTTTCCCGTCACGAGTTCGCCGGTCGAATAGGTTACCTGGTCCTGTTCGAACTGTTCGAGGATCGCGCCGAAATCCATTTCGCTCATCGGCGTCTGGTCGGATTCGGCCGATTCGCCGTTCTCGCCGGTATCTTCGGACTTCGAGGCTTCTTCTTTCGGTGACTCCTGGACGGGCGCCGCTTCCGCGGCCTCTGCCTTGGTCTCAGTTTCGGTTTCGGCCTTTACGGCCGCTGCTTCTGCGTTGTTCTGGTCCGCAGCCTCGGCAGGCTTTGCAGCCTGGTCCTCGGCTTCCTTGGTTACTTCGTTTGACATTTAGGTTCAGGTTAACTTCCTTTTGGTTTTGGGTCACCGGACGCGCTCTGCGACCGGCGGAGCATACCCCCCAGACCGTTCTGAAAGCAATAAAAAAAATCAGCCCGTAGGATAGCTAATTTTTACCCAACAGCGATTGAATTGTGACAAGTATCTCTCTATAAGCCGGAAAGTAAGAGGATGAACCTCCGAGCTACAAAAACCCGCTCGTCAAAGTACTGAATCACGCAAGAACTCACATGTTCGGGTAAAACTAGAATCTACAGGCGAAGTGCTTTGATGTCAAGATAATAGATGTAAACGCACCATTACGGTGGTGGGCATCCGAAACGCGCCCGCGAGATCGCCCGTGAGCGCCTCTCAAGCGGCACTTCCGACGCAAACGCACGTCGAAGCAAGACCGCGGATAGATAGGTAGTTGACTACGTTTCACGGTAGTCCTATGATTCCCTCAAAATTATACGAACCGATGTTCAGACGGGACGCTTCGGGAGAATGGTATGAGAAAGCACGAGTTCTATCAGCTGGACGTTTTCACCGACACGAAATTCGCGGGAAATCCGCTTGCGGTGTTCCCCGACGGCGCGGGGATATCAGACGCCGAGATGCAGTCGATCGCGAAGGAAATGAACCTGTCGGAAACCGTCTTCGTCCTTCCGTCGGAGAGGGCCCTTCGGCGGCTCAGGATCTTCACTCCGAAACAGGAACTGCCCCTCGCGGGCCATCCGGTTGTCGGGACCTGGAACCTGCTCGCGCGTCTCGGAGTGACGGAAAAGCCCGAGGACGGTTCGATCACGATCGAACAGGAGGTCGCGCTCGGCGTCCTGCCGGTCGAGATCGAGTTTGAGAGATCGGAGCCCGCCTCGGTAACGATGACTCAAGGCGCGTTTGAACCTGGTCCTGTGATAACCGACGAAACACAGCTTGCGCTTCTGGCGGACAGCCTTGGCCTGGAACGTGACGAACTTGCCTGCTCCGCCGAGTTGCCGGTTCAGGTCGTTTCAACCGGAATACGAGCCCTTGCGGTCCCGATAGTGTCCCTGACGTCCTTGAGCAGGATCGAGATCAATCCGGGGCTTCTCAGCAAAATATACCTCGAACCCGGCGCGGTAGGATGCTACTGCTTTTCGTTTGAGACTCTGGAGGGATCTTCATCCGTTCACGCTCGGTTCTTTGCGCCCGCGGACGCAATCCCCGAAGATCCGGCGACAGGAAGCGCGGCGGGGTCGCTTTCAGGTTATCTAACTTACCACGGCGCTATCGCTGAGAGCACGTTCACGATCGAACAGGGCGATATGATGGGCCGCCCGAGCAGGATCCGGGCTCAGGTCGACGGAGAAAAGGGGGCCGTGACGCGTGTTAGGATCGGGGGTAGATCGGTGATCTCGGCGAGAGGGGAGGTCTGGCTGGATTGAGAAATAGAAGTCCGAAGTCAGAAGATCGGAGTCAGCGGTCAATTGCATGATCCGAAATTTCAGTGAGGTTCTTCGTCAGTCTCGTTTCGCCGCTGCACGGCTCGATGTTCTCGTCGGTCCGTTTTCCGTGGGTTAAGCACTTAGGGCTTACCCATGGCTGGAAGGATATGACCGCTACGCGGTCGGCTATGCCCGTCGCTCGCGCTCCGGGTTCCGATTGCTGTCTCCTGTCTCCTGTCCTCCCTACTCCCTCTCCAGGACACTGCTGATGTTCCCGATTCCGCTGACCTGCTCCATTTCTTCCTTTGCCTGGGCAGTCGTGTTCTGAATTCCCGCAAGCCTGAGACGGAACTCGTCCGGATTTGTCGAGCCGCGCAGAGCCTCGTCGAGCGTGATCAGTTCGGACTGGTACAGGTAGAAAAGCGACTGATCGAACGTCTGCATTCCATATTGCGACGTGCCGGCCGAGATCGCATCCCGAATCTGAGAGGTCTTCTCTTCCTGTAAAATGCAGTCGCGGATCAACGGAGTCGAAACCAGCACTTCAACTGCCGGCACGCGCGAATTCCCTTTCGAAGACTTCATGAGCCTTTGGGAGATCACGGCCTTCAGAAGCCCCGCGATCTGGATCCTGATCGATTTTTGCTGATAAGGCGGAAAGGCCGAAATGATGCGCGTCAGCGTTTCGGTGGCGTCCAGCGTATGCAAAGTAGAAAGGACCAGGTGGCCGGTTTCGGCGGCGACCAGCGCCGTTTCGATGGTCTCGAGGTCGCGCATCTCGCCGACGAGAATGACATCGGGGTCCTGACGCAGCGATCCTCTAAGCGCTTCCGCGAAATTCCTTGTGTCGACATCGACCTCGCGCTGGGTCACGTACGACTGCCTGTCCTTGTGGAGAAACTCGATCGGGTCCTCGATCGTCACGATGTGGCAGTTCCGCGAGTTGTTTATGTAATCGACCATCGCCGCGAGCGTAGTCGATTTACCGGAACCCGTCGTGCCAGTGACAAGTATCAGCCCACGGTTCTCCTCTGAGATAGTGCTGAGAACAGGAGGCAGGCCGAGCTCGCTGAAATTCTTGATGTTGTCCGAAATAACGCGTGCGACGATCCCGATCGATCCCCTCTGCTGGAAGATGTTCACGCGGAACCTGCCCAGCCCGGATACGCCGTAACCTATGTCCACCTCGAAATGCTCTTTGAAGTGCATTTTCTGGCGGTTCGACATCATCGAGAACGCCATTTCCAGGGTCTCTTCCTGGGACAGCCGGTTCACCCCCGATACGGGCCGCAGTTCGCCGTTGACCCTTATGACAGGATACGAGCCGGCGCGCAGATGAAGGTCGGACGCCCCGAAGCTCATTGACATTCGTAATAGATCGTCGATTCTGGTGGACATAATAGAAGGTTTGAGAAGTCTAGCGGGAGCCTAGCCGGATAGGATAAGGAAACGCGGAAATCGCGCACTCTTGATTTTAACTGCCCGCAAAGAAATCAGTCAATGTTTTAGTGCCTTTAACAAGGCAGTCGCGATCGCGGATCGCCGTTCGGGCGCGGATTTGACTTGGATTTGAGGGCGTCATTAGAATCACGTCTATGCAAACGCGCAGCCGGCGTCAGCGTGAGATCCTCGACTTCATTGTCGAATTCGTGGAGAACAAGGGATACGAACCCTCCTACCAGCAGATCGCCGTTCATTTCGGCCTGTCGTCGAAAGGCGGCGTCGCCCGCCACATAGAGGCGCTTGAGAAAAAGGGTCTTCTGAAACGAAACCGCGAATCCGGACGGTTCAGCCTTGAGATCTATCCGAAGTCGTCCGTAAACGAGCACATATGCGAGGTGGAATGGCTTGAGAAAAGCGCGGGCAACGGCGGAAGTGAAGCCCAAACCCCTCTGTTCGTTCCCAGATCTTTACTTGGCTTTCGGTCTGCCAAGAAGATGCGAGGGATGATCGTTCCCGACAATGCCATGGCCGACGAGCACATTCTGGAGGGCGACATCGCCCTGATAGAAAGCAAGACCTTCGCGAGGGACGGCGATTGCGTCGCGGCTCTTGTAGACAAAGAGCGCCTGACTTTAGGAAACTACTTCAGAAAAGGATCCTCGGTAGAGATCAGACCTTCGAACGAAAGCTACGAGCCGGTCCGCGCGCAGGCGGACAAGATCGAAGTACTGGGTCTCTTCAGAGGCCTTCTTCGAAAAGCCTGATCCGCAGAGCTGCGACGGGCCTTAGCCTACATCTTCCGAAACAAGGGATATAAAGTGCCAGACAAACAGACGCCTAGCGCGAGTTTCAGCTTCACCGTTCGCGTGGAGATACAAAACCTGCCGGGAAAGCTCGGCGAGATAACGACGACCATAGGCAACGCCGGCGGAGACATCGGCGCTATAGACATCGTGCGCGTCGGCAAGGACTCGATCGTCCGCGACATCACGGTCAACGCTGCCTCCGAGGTCCACAACCGACAGATCATCGACGAGGTCCGGCAGATCGACGGCGTGGATGTTATACAGGTCTCGGACCGGACCTTCCTGATGCATATCGGGGGCAAGATCGAAACCGTCTCCAAGATCCCTCTGAACAACCGGGCCGATCTCTCGATGGCGTACACGCCCGGCGTCGCTCGCGTCTGCGAGGCGATCCACAAGGACCCGGAGAAGGTCTTTACACTGACGATCAAGAAGAACACGGTCGCAGTTGTTTCCGACGGGACCGCGGTCCTCGGCCTCGGCAGCCTGGGAGCCGGCGCGGCGATGCCCGTGATGGAAGGCAAGTGCCAGCTTTTCAAGGAGTTCGGGGGAGTTGACGCGTTCCCGATCTGCCTCGATACGAAAGATCCCCACGAAATAGTCCAGACGATCAAGAACATCTCGGTCGCCTTCGGAGGCATAAACCTCGAAGACATATCGGCTCCGAGATGTTTCGAGATCGAAGAGCGGCTCAAGGAGGAGCTCGACATTCCTGTTTTTCACGACGATCAGCACGGCACGGCGGTGGTCGTTCTCGCGGCGCTGATCAACTCTCTCAAGATCGTCGGCAAGAGAATGGAAGACATAAAGGTCGTCGTGAACGGGATCGGCGCCGCGGGAGTGGCGTGCACGAAGATAGTGATGGCGGCGGGCGTTCAAAACGTCGTCGGCTGCGACACGAGCGGATCGATATACAAAGGCCGGACCGAGAACATGAACTGGGTTAAAGACTGGTACGCGCGGCACACGAATCCCGACAAGGAAAAAGGCGACATTCACGACGTGATCAAAAACGCGGATGTCTTCTTCGGGCTCAGCGTTCCCGGGATCCTCACCGTAAAGGACCTTGAGAACATGGCCTCCGACCCGATCGTCTTTGCGATGGCGAATCCCGACCCGGAGATCTATCCGGAAGACGCCGCCGGGCACGCCGCGGTAATCGCCACTGGCCGTTCGGATTATCCGAACCAGATCAACAACGTCCTCTGCTTTCCGGGGATCTTTCGCGGGGCGCTTAACTGCCGAGCTTCGAGGATCAACGAGGAGATGAAGATCGCGGCGGCGCACGCCATCGCCGGCATCATTACCGACGACGAGCTACACGCCGATTACGTCGTGCCTTCGGTTTTCGATAAGCGGGTGTCGAAAGCGGTAGCAGTTGAGGTCGAGAAGGCGGCCAATGATACAGGAGTTTCGAGGCGGCAGAGCGCCCTTCCTGACAGCGAGTTTTGAGAAAGCGGTGAGCAGTAAACGGAAGGGGGCCTTGTTCGCGTTGCGACGATTACGGACTGCGCGAGCAAACGGACCCCGCCCACGGCTCGATGCTCTCAGCAGGGTTCGCGCTCAAATGCAGCGCGGAGCGCTGCTCTAAACAGCTCACTGCTTACTGCTCACCGCCCACAGCTCACAGACCGACGAACTTGTAACCAAGCCCGTGGACGGTCTGGATGAACTTAGGCCGCTTTGGATTTTCTTCCAGCTTCTGCCTCAGCCACGCGATGTGAACGTCTACGGTACGCGTGTTCGGCATTGCGTCGTATCCCCAGACGGCATCGAGCAGTTCGTTCCTAGAATGCACCTCTCCGCGGTTCTCGACCAGGAACTGAAGAAGCTTGAACTCCATCGCCGAAAGCTCGACCGGCGATTCGTTCTTCGCAACTTCCGCGCGCTTGAAATCGATCTGCACGTTGCCAAACGAAAACCCGCCCGGCGCGGCTCCGTTCGAGCTCGCAGGCGAGCGCCTCAGGAGCGCTTCCACCCGCGCAAGCAGTTCCATCACTTCGAAAGGTTTTGTCAGATAATCGTCGGCGCCGAGCTTCAGTCCCAGGACCTTGTCGATGGTCTCGCCCTTCGCCGTGAGCATCAGGATCGGCGTGTTGACGGAGTTTTGTCGAAGATCGCGGCAGACATCGAGGCCGCTCTTTTTCGGGAGCATCAGGTCAAGAATGATGAGGTCGTGCGAGCCCGACGCGGCCTTCTCGAATCCCTTTTCCCCGTCGTCCGCGACATCGACCTCGAAGCCCTCGTTCCGTAGGCGGTCCGAGAGTGTGATCACGAGGCCCTTTTCGTCTTCGACAAGGAGGATTCTCATATAAGTGGGCGGTGAGCTGTGAGCAGTGAGCGGTAAGCGGTGAACAGTTCGTGCTTCGCGCTCAAGGCAGCGCAAAGCGCTGCTCTAAACAAGCTCACTGCTCGGTTCGCGCTTCGTACTCAATGCAGCGCAAGGCGCTGCTCTAAACGGCTCACGGCTCACCGCTCACTGCTCGCCGACAGCCTGATCTCAAACTTGCTTCCTTTTCCCTGTTCGCTTTCGACGGTTATCTCGCCCTGGTGCGCGTCGACGATCTGTTTCACGAGGCTCAGACCGAGCCCGTTGCCGCTGATCTGTTCATCGACCACCGCTCGAGATCTGTAAAACGGCTCGAACAGGTGTTTGAGGTCTTTTTGCGAGATCCCTATCCCGCGGTCCTCCACCGAGATCTTCACGATGCCGTCGCCGTTCGCAACCGACACCTTCATCCATCGGCTCCCGTTCGAGTACTTCCACGCGTTGCTGATCAGGTTCTGTACCGCCTGGGTTAGCGCCTTTTCGTCTCCCCGGATCTCCGGAAGCCCGCTCGCGATCTCGGTCTCGACCTCGAAACCGCTCTCGTCGAGCTGCGGCCGGCACTCCTCCAGCGCTTTTTCGACCATCTCCGCCGCATCGATCTCGCGGAAATCGTACTTCCTTCGCCCCGATCTCGCGCCAGCGAATTCCAGGATCTGTTCGACCATACCGGAAAGTTTTCGCCCTTCCTTCTTGATAAGCGCTCCGTATTCCGAGATCTTTCCACGGTCCGCCACAACGCCGTCCGACAGGTTTTCGCCCGCCGAATAGATCACCGCCAGCGGCGTCCTGAACTCGTGCGAGACCGCGGAAACGAAATCGAGCTGGCTCTGCGCGAGCCGTTTCGCCCTCTGAGAAGAGACAAAGATGAAGACTGTGCTTACCGCGAGAAGACCCAGGATCCCGAAACTGACTGCCAGGTTGCGGTTCCTGGTGTTTGCGACGAACTGGTCGAGCGAACCGTCGTTGTGCTGAACCTTCAAGGTCCACAAACCGCCGACCGGCAAGCCTTTCGACTCGAAGACCGTGACGTTCGGATTGGAAGTTCCGACGATGTTCACATCCACGACCGAATCATCCGTTCTTGGGACATTCCCCTCGCGGTCCCTGACGGTCGAAACGTTCCGGCTTTCGATCCTTTCCGTAAAAACCAGTTGCGCCCTGGGGGCTTCGGAAGCCCCTTCAGGTATCGGCGAGCGTTCGGCGAAGAAGGTGAATGTTCCGGGCCGGAGGTCCAGTATCCGGGTCGTCGCGTCGGCCGTTGTGACATCTGAATTGCCGTTCGAAAAGACCTCCGAACCGGATTGATCAAGGACCGCCAGGCTGTAATCGGCGCTCTCCGAACCCGAGAAATATTTCCCGACCAGACCCGGCAGCAACTTCTCTGTCAGCTCGCTACGGTCAAGTAGAAGCAGCAAATGTCCGTACTTGTCGGCGAGATCGATCGCTCCCCGTTTATCGACCGAGTGGATCATCTGCTTGGTCCTGACCACGACGTGTTCGATATCGTCCGTATCCTCAAACACGGGGATAACGAGAGCAAGCGGATCTCCGATGACCGGCTGAAGCTTCGTACCGCTATCGATCTGGTTCTTCAAGGCAAGTGTCCTTTCAGTCAATTCTTGCTCGATGAACTGGCTCTTCTCGAGATCGAACTTTAAAAGCGAAGTATCTGCGCCGCTTTTGTAGAAGTAGGCTTCTTCGATCAGGTCCGGAAATGCAGCGTTCTGGTTCCAATAAGCCCATCTCTTCGCAAACTCCGTATTCTCATCCGCCAGAAATGCCTTTGAATGGAGCTGAAACCCGTAATAGGCGAGCTGGATCTCGCGGTTGAAGTCTTCGGAGAACCTTCGCGTGTCGTCGACAAGCCTCGATTTCAGCCGAACGCTTTCAGCTTCGCTGATCTGCCCGAGCCATCGGTACTGGAGCGCGGCGAGAACTGCCAGCAGTCCCAAAAGGACCGCCACAAGCAGTATCGGTAGCCGGGATCTTTCTCTGTTCAGGATCATTCCAAAAAAATACTAGCACGAAAAAAAGGCCTGTCAGGCCGCCGGAGCCAGTTTTTACATTCTTAACATTTTCTTTGCTTTCTCTTAATCAATGCCCTTCCGGCGGATGCGATACTCGACGATGTCATTTAAGATCAAATAATTCACTGGAGGCACAAATGAAAAGATTCGTTACTTCGATAGTCTTCGCTTCGGTATTTTTCCTGGGACTCGGTTCGATCATCGAGCAGGCCGGCGCGAAGTTCAGGTCCGACGACAAGGCGCTTGCTCTTGTGAACGCGGCGCGCCAGGCGATCGGCGGCGAGGACAGCCTGCGCGGCGTCCGGAGCATGACGATCGTCGGCACCACTACCAATTTCTTTGAGAAGGAAGGCATTCCGACGACCGAACTCGGGACGTCCGAGATCAACTTCGAATTCCCGGGCAAGTTCAACAAGACGATCAAGATCGGCGATTCGAACGCAGCTGCCGGCGGCGACGTCCACAAGAAGGTTGACGTGATGGTGTTCGAGAAGTCCGGCGACGGCGCGGATACCTCGGTCGAGTTGCCGGAAGGGAACAAGGAAGTCTTCATCGTCCGCAAGGGCGACGCCGGAAACGTCGAATGGAAATCTGACGAGAACGTCGACGTCACGAAGGAAGGCGGCAAGATCGTCATCCGCAAGGATGACGGAACCGTCACGGAACTCCCGGCCGACGCCAAGCACAGGATCGTTCTTGAAAAGAATGACACGGGAGATGTTTCCGAATGGAAAACGGATGACGGCAAGACGGTCGTCATCGAATCAAGCGGCCCGCACTTCATGCACCGAAGTTCCGGCGGCGAAATGCTGAGGACCACGATGGCTCTCCTGATGTCGGCTCCCGAAGGAATGGACGTGGGTTACAAGTTCATTGGTGAGGGTGATGTCGACGGATATCCCGCAAACATCATCGAGGTTTCCTCGCGATCGAGCTCGTTCAAGCTCTATCTGGACGCTTCGACGAATCTTCCAAGGATGATCACCTACTCGGGCCACAACACGTTCGTCTTCCGCAAGCACGGGAATGAAGAGGTTGTGAAGGCCGATCTGATCGAGATGAAGCGCAAGATGGCGGAGCCGGTCGAGCACCAGATCAGGTTCTCCGACTTCCGCACGGTCGACGGCCTGGTGCTTCCGCACCGCTGGTCCGAGTCGGTTGCCGGCAAACAGAGCCGCATCTTCGACGTGACCTCGTTCGAGATCAACCCCGCGAACATCGCCGAAAGGTTCGGCAATGAAAAGGTGTTCGTGCGGAAAGCGAAGCCTAAGGGCAATTAGTCCTAAGCAGGTGAAAAAAATGGCCGCCTCTTTTCCGGAGGCGGCCGTTTTGCGTTTTGTTCTTCTAGTTTAGGCTAGCGCGGTTCCGTATCGGGCCTCACAGCGAGATTGTTAGTCACGCTGAAAATGCCGGGGACCGAATTGGCGCGGACACCCGCGACGTTCTTGTCCGCCGCATTATCGACTACGCCCTGGAGCGTCACCCGACCATTGTCCACGATGATGTGGATGTTCTGAAGCGATCCGACCTGGTATCTGAAGAGCGTTCCGGAATAGATCTCTCGGTAAAGTGCCCTTCTGAGCCGATCGTCGCTTGATGAAAGCGGAAGTACCTCGATCCGGTTGACCACTCCCGTTACTCCTTCAACATCCTCGACATATGCCGCTGCGCGCGACTTGGTGTCGGGCGGAGTGGTCACCTTGCCCATCAGCGTAACGACGCCGTTGGGGTCGATCTCGAACTCGATCCAGTCAAAGACCGAATAGTAAGGAAGCGTCAGAAGCTCGTTCCGGACCCTTCTGGCGAGCACCTGAATCGACGCCATGTCGACGTTTTCGCTAACGGGCCTCATCGTGTTGTCGAAAGGCTCGTAACGGACGTAGCGGTTCATATTCGAGTTGCGGAACGCTACCTCCGTGTTCGGCGAGTTCGCGTCGCGGTTCATCGAATTGGTTGTCGATGTTCCCCCGTACATCTTAAGGGTGTTCCTGAGATCGGCGATCTCGCTTGCTGCACTGCCCGTCGCCATCATCTTCTTGCTCTTTAGCACGTCTCCGCCGCGGGCATTGTAGAACGCGCGGTTAATATCGTTATCGGCCGTAAGTACCGCTCCCTTGAGCGATGCTCCGACAAACGCGCCTTCACTTCTCGACCAGGTCAGGATCCCGGAATCCAGAGTGGCGTTCGTTGAAGCTCCGGCAGTCCGTCCCACCGGTCCGGCCGCAAAACTTACGTTTCCGCCAAACTCGAGCTTGTCGTCTTCAAGCTCCATCAAGGCGTCTTCGTTCATAAACAACATTATGTAATCGGTCGATTTGGCGCCGATCTGCGCTCCAAAGCTTGCGCCTGAAATGTCGTAGAATGCCGGCGTCGCCCAGTTTCCGTTTGCATCCCTGCGAACGACGATGCCGTCACCGCCGCTTCCGCCGACGATGAACGCCGCCTTGACAACATCGGGGAAGATGCCGATCGCGGTAGCGTTCTCAAGCAGTTCCCTGGGGATCGCCTTGTCAGGTTTGGACATTATTTCTGAAAAGACCTTGTCCGCCTCTCTAATTTCTTCCAGACCCTCCTCGCGATCCTCGTCCTGTGCGAATGACGGTACCGCCATTGCCAGAACAAGGGCCATCGCGGCAAGGCCTGCGATAGTTTTTAATATTCTGTTATTCATTGTTCTCTCCTGTTACTGCAGTGCCGCGTCACATGCACGGCTATCATTTCTTATATTGTGTCGAATTTCGGCGATGATCTCTGTTAGGTCGAATACTCTCCCGAAGGCGAACAAACGCCCCGGATGTCCTGTCTACGGCTTCCGGGGCACCTGTCATTGGTCATTGTGCATTGATCAATGGTCAACAGGTTCCGAGGCTCGCGCTACCGATACACTTCATTGATCACGTAGCAACCGCGCAACTCATTTGGACACCTTGTTTTCGAGGATTTCACGCAATCGCTTTGCGATGCGTAAACAACATTCCGACTTTTCCCGTGGGCTCCGCGCTGTCGCGCTTGCCCACGGTTAAATGCAGCTCGCCGCTACGCGGCTCATCAACGTCTGCATCTGACTTCTGTCTCTTGTCTCCTGTCTCCTGTCTCCCGTCTCCTTTCTCAGTGCCCGTGATCTGATTCGATCGGAAATCCACCGTCTATCCAGTCCTGCTTTCCACCCTCATATTCAACAACGTTCGTGTAGCCCATCTCCGCCAGTTCACGGGCGGATTCCTCCGAAGCCGTTCAACTGGGCTTGGAACAGTAAACGATCACTCGTTCGTCCTTGTCCGGAAGCCGCTCGGGAGCCAGCTCCCGCAACTTGTCCGGCGGAATGTTGATCGCGCCCGGAAGGTGCGCGTGTTCGTACGTGGTTTTCGCAAGCGTTTCGACAAGCGTGAAGTCTTCACCCCTGTCGATCGCTTCCTTCAGCGTTTCCCGATCGATCGTCTTTATTGCCATCTCGGTCTCCGTTCAGCAGACCGGATCCGAGCCCTTGCTTCTGGGCTCGGCATCGATCCAGTTCTCAATCACGATGTCCTGCGGCTGGTTCAGCTTGACCGCCTCATTATCAACGGAAGTGACCCAGGCAAGCGGGATCGCGTGATGTTTGCCGCCAGACTTGTGTCCGCTCTTGGCAAGGATGATCTCGTTCGTATCGACGCAATCCACCTTGCCGATGCGGCGGCCGTCCGAAGACAGTACCTTCATATGTTCTTTTATCGCTTTGTTTGCCATTGTTCCTCCCGCGTCTCACGCCGACCTTGCGGATGCCTTGTCGGCAGCCTGCTCTTCGGCGCGTTCGCCATATTTGTAAAATGAATCATCGAGCCGCAAACGGTCCTTGACTTCTTTAACTCCCGAGACGCACAGCGCCAGGTCCTCGGCTCTTCGCTTCTCGAGCCGGTTCGGGATCTTGCCTTCGAGCGTGACCGAACCGTCTTCGACGTTGACCTCGATCTCCGAAGCATCGACGTAATAGTCGTCGGTCAGGAGGTCGTTCACGTCCTCCGAGATACGCTCGTCGGATCTAATGTACGACCTCGGCCCCTTGCCTCGGTTACCGTCGAAATACGCATCGAGTTCTCTTCTCCTTTGTGCCTCATCATCGCCAAACCACGAAGCGATCTCGTCACTCGCACGGTTCCACCACATACGGCCTTCCCGGTCGTAGTCGAAATCCTCGAGGTAGCCGCGATCATAGCCGCGTTTGTAATCGTCGCCTGTGTACGCCGGCTCTCTCCGGAATCCCATCCGTTCATATCGGCCGGTTTCGGGTCCGAATGCCGAACTACCTCGGCGATCGCGTGCCGGATCGAAATCGAAATCTCCGTGGAATGCCCTTCTGGGCCCGTACGGTCCCGGGTATTCCGGCGAGACACGGCTGTTGTACATATCGCTCCTGACAAGGTCATAGAGCAGATCGTAGTCGTAACCTCCGATGTCGGGCTGTCCGTAGTGATAGAAGTAACGCGCCTGCGGTGTTCTGAATCGTCTGTCTGATCCCGGACCTCTGAGAAAGCCTCGGCCTCCCCGTTCGTATCCGGGTCTGAAATATCCGTAATTATTTGCCATCGTTAAATTCCTCCTTGCTCCTGACTTCCCTTCGTTCGTTTGAATCCGTTTGCTCCGCTGCAAGGGCTTCATAGGCCCGCGTCTTTGCGAAGTCCCTCTAATTGTGGGGCTTCGGAGTGCGAATAGTCTGTCGGGTTGATTACTGAATAAATCCCTGCGGAACCGTGTTTGCAGTGTGTAACGGGCAAGAATACGCAGATTGACATAACAACACGGGTTTCAAAGGGCCATATGTAGATTGATGGGAGAAGTTGGCCCGTATCTGAATCGAAACGTTACATTGGCACTCCCGCTAAAGCATCGATTCGATACACGAACGTGAGGGGGCACGCGCCCCGCTCTCAATGATCAAAGCGAAGATCACGGAACCCAGACGACGGGATCAGCTTCTTTAGTCGCGCAGCGACGAGCTGTATTTAGCCGGGGGTGGAGCGAAGCGGAACCCACGGTGGGCGCGGCCCGTTCATACTCAGCCGCTTTAGCGACGGCACAAGCCGGCGGCCTTCAAGGAAGGATTCATAACGATAATGAGACAAGCACATATGTACCGAACAACAACAAGAACAGCTGCACAACCTGCGAATTTCAAGGCCGCAAGCGCACTGGACACGAAAGTCGCCCGCTCCGGCAACGGGATCCTCGACCGGCTTGATCCGACAGATCTTCGCACACTTCTCTCGCGTTCGGAGCGGGTCGAGCTCCGGAGTGGAGACACTATCGCGAGACCCGGCGAGGATGTTCCTTTTGTCGACTTTCCCGTCGGCGCGGTCGTTTCACACTTTCAGATTCTCAAGGACGGCAAGACGGCAGAGATCGCGATGACGGGCCGCGAAGGCGCGCTCGGGATCCAGGCCGCATTCAGGCCGGGCGTGTCAAAGGAGTTTTCGGAGGTTCTGGTCGGCGGCGAGGCAATACGGATCGATGCCGCTTTCCTACGCAACGCGGCGGATCGGATGAGCGGGTGCAGAAGCGCGTTCTTCGACTATTTCAATGAGAATCTTGACAGAATCTCCAGAAGGGTGATTTGCAACAACTACCACTCGGTCGAAGAGAGGTTGTGTCTCTGGCTGATGCTTGTCCGGGATCGGTGCGGGATCGACTCCCTGCCGTTCACTCAGGAGCAGGTGTCGTTCTTCCTCGGGGTTCACCGGCCGAGCGTCACGCTCGCGATGCAGGAACTCAGAAAAGCGGGCGTCGTCGCCTACAGCCGCGGAACGGTCCACGTCAAGGAACCGGCCGCGATGATCGAACGCGCCTGCTCGTGCTACTCGAGCCTGTCGGTTAAAGATCTCGCGTCTCCCGGGACAGACGGTCGGACCAACGGAAACGGACGGATGCCGGTAAAGGTCGCCTGACTCCTACGAACGGCCTGTAGACCCCGAGCGTCCTCTTGAACCGCGGGCGTTCCGTACTCGGGCCTACAGGCATTTGGGGGCTGTCTCAATTAGAGTGCCTCTTCGTGCCCGGACCCGGTGAGCATAATTCTGAGGGCAAACTATATCAGTTGCCCCCCGTTTCAACGGGGGGATAAAGAGGGACTCCCTTAGATAGATCGCCGGCTTTAGCCGGCTGTTTTGGGGCTGAAGCCCTTTTCAGGTTAGGGTGCACACAGAAGCCCCCCGCTAAAGCGAGGGCAACTGATCTTTCGTATATAAGGAAGTCAGGCCATCCCGCGCGAATGTAAACCGACACGAAAGTGCCTTTTGAGACAGCCCCCGGCGACCCGCAAAATGCCTTAAGCCTATTAACATATGGCGCCGGTCTCGGTGATCGAAGCCGCGAACAATCCAATCAAGACTGAAAGACTGGCCAAACTCTGCAGACCCAGCGAACTCGCCAGACTCAGCAAACCCGGCCAACTCTCCGAACCCGGCTAACTCAGCCAACTCACCCAACTCGCTCAACTCGCTTGGCAATCGCCGGAACGACCTTTTTTGCGGCCTCGATCGCGGGTTTGATGTGGCGGTGCCGCGTGAAATGCCCCGCGACGAAGATCCCCGGGACGTTCGTTTCGAAAGTCGCGTCGTCATAGACCGGAACCTCGCCGTATTTCCCTTCTTCCGTTCCAACCCCCAGCGACTTCAGCATCGATAGGTCCGCGTCCGACCCGATCAGGACAAAGACCACGTCGTTCTCAAGTTCGCATCGCTTTCCGTCCTCATCTTCAAGCACGACACTGTCGTTTCGAATCTCGACAACCTCGCCGAGAAAGAACAGCTGAAGGCATCGCTTTTCAAGCTGCTCTTCCAGAGGATTCTTGACCCAGTATTTGATACACCCCTGTTTCGGGTCGGTGTTCTCCCAGTCCTCGCGGAAGATCGCGAGCGTCGCTTCGGCGCCTTCGCCGGCGAGGAACAGCGCGGCCTCGCCGGCCGAATTACCTCCGCCGACAACCAGGGCCTTTTTTCTTACCCAGGGATAAGTCTCGCGAAAATGATGGGAAACCTTCGGAAGGTCTTCGCCCGGCACGCCAAGTTTGCGCGGATAGTCCATCGCCCCTGAGGCGAAAAGCACGTTTGCGGATCGGTAAGCGTCGGTGTCGGTTTTGATCTCGAACCCTTCTCCGGTCTTAGACACGCCGAGGACGGTTTCCTCGGTCCGGACCTTCAGATCGTTCTCTATAACGAACCGGACGTAGTAAGAGAGGAGCTCTTCGCGTGTAGGCTTGTCCCGCGCGGGATCTAGATCGCCTTCGCGGAATTCGAGCTCGTCCGGGGTCGAGAACACGGTCAGACCTACTGGGTAGTTGTAGATCGTGTTGCCGATCAGGCCCTTCTCGATGACCAGGTAATCGAGCCCTGCTTTCTTCGCTTCCCACGCGGCGGAGATTCCCGCCGGTCCCGCGCCTATGATCAAAAGGTCTAGCATCTTGTGAGTGATGAGTAACGAGTGATGAGTTACGCGTGACGAGTGACGAGTGATGAGTTATGAGTAACGAGTAATGAGTATCACGTAAATGTGACGGCCTTCGGTCTTCAGTTTTCGGTTCTCCGTCTCCTGGCTTCGCCCGTGCCCGGATCAGGCGGCACGCCTCCGGCGTGCGTGTCGAAGGCGACCTTTTACCCGGGGCTGCGCCTTCGGCTTGCCCCGGGCAACCATCCGTCGCCCCTTCGGGGCGAAGCGGTCTCACATCCCCCGTCTCCCGTCGCTCGCCCTCCGGGTTCCGATTCCTGTCTTCATTCCTCAAGGTCCTTCAGCAACTCCGTGAACTTCTCGATCTGCTTCTTCGTGTTCTCAAGCTCGCGCTTGGATTCCAGATAGCTCTCCCATTCGCTTGTGTTCGTCAGCGCCTTTACGACGTCCTCGTCGAGAGCGTGGGACATCACGACAAGAAGGTCGCTCAGCGCCTCGTGCCCTTTCAAGAGCGACTGTATGATCGTGTACGCAAGCTGAGCCTGCGGTCTTTCCAGGTCTTTCAGTTCTTCCATTCTCGATCAATTCAGGCAATGAACGGCAGGTCGGAGACCCTCGCCGTTTGATGCCCGATCCTCAGTTCCGTACCGTTGTCCGCGAACGCGCTGCGGACGTAGGCCATCGCGATGTGTTTCTCCAATTTAGGTGAGTATGCCTTCGACGTGACGACGCCGGCGTTCTTTCCTTCCTGCGAAAGCAGTTCGTCCCCTTTGTTCACCAGCGCTTCAGGCGCGTCGAACACTAATCCCTTCAGTTCCTTCGCCACTTTTCCACGGAAGTGGATGCGGGCGATCACTTCCTGACCGATGTAACAGCCCTTCTGGTAACTGATCAACCCTTCGAGCCCGATTTCCGGGACGACGGTTTCGCCGTCCATATCGATGCCGAACCTGGGGATCCCGCTCTCGATCCTGAGCACTTCCGCAAGCGGCCCCTCCGGCTCTACAGCGCCCGCGTTCATCAATGTTTCCGAGAGGTCGTCCGCGTTCACGGCGGGCACTCGCAGGTCGAAGCCCGACGTTCGCACCGAAGGAAGGCAGATGACCGGGTCCTCGAGGAACTCGTACACTGTTACGCCGCAATCGATTTCCGGCCGGCCGCCCAGGACGCTTTCCACAACATCGGCTGCACTACTTCCGCGTACCGAAACTAACCTGAACTTTTCGGTGAGGTCCTCGACCCTGAAGTCGCCGGCAAGCGTGAACCTCTCCAGGTTGGCAAGCACTGTCTGATAGGTCGCTTCCTCGGTCTCGAAGATAAACGTGCCGCCCTCATTGCTGACCCTGACGACCGCTATCAGCCTGCCTTTCGCGTTCGGGAACGCGGCGAGCATCGCCGAGCCCTCTTCGAGCTTCGCGATGTCATTCGTGATCATCCCGTTCAGGAACTGCCCCGCTTCTGTCCCGGAGACTGCAATGATTCCTCTGGCTTCACGCGAGATCCACGGACGGCCTTCGTCGCGGACCGACGTGTACGCTTCCAGATCGAAGCTCTCCCTGAATGCCTTGTCCAGCTTTCCCATAAGTTTTACAATCCCAGACGCTTCAGAGCCTTGCCCAGAACTTCATAATCCCTCAGCTGCGCCTCGATGTTCCTCGTCGAAGCGATCACCTGCGGGCTCGGATGATAAAGCGGCAGAAGCTCGCGGCCGTTCCATACTACAACTTTTCCAACATCGTCCCTGAGTGTCAAACCGTGCGGCTCGAGCATCCCGAGAGCCTCAAGCGCTACGCTTCCGAGCGGCACCACGAGGCCCGGATCGATCAGCTCGAGCGTTCTTCGAAGGTAACCCGAGCAGTTATTCATCTCCGATTTAAGCGGCCTGCGGTTCGCTCCGTTCGGTTTCCTTGGACTGCAAAGCACGGAGTTCGTGATGAAGATCTCTTCCCTTTTCAGCCCGATCGAATCGAGGAACAGCTGGAAATTCTCGCCCGATTTATCGCCGTGAAACGGTTTCCGGGTCCGGTCGGCTCCCTGCCTTCCCGGTGCCTCCGCAACGAAGAACGCCCTCGGCTTCAGCGTCCCGTTCAGTTCGCTCAAGACGGCGATCTTGTCGCGCATCGACTCGCAGACGACGCACTTTCTTGCCTCCGAAGCGAGCCGCTCGAAGCTCTTCATCCTGGTTGAACTCATACAACCGAGAGTGTATCGTGAAAGGTTACAAAAGCGAATCAGCAAGGACTTGGCAATGGGTCAAATTACAGAAGACAAAGTACTTGAACAACTTTCGAAGATCACAGATCCGGACCTCGGGAAGGACATCGTCACTCTCGAGTTCATCAAGGACCTGAAGATCGAAGGCGGCGATGTCTCGTTCCGCATCGTGCTCACGACTCCGGCGTGTCCCGTGAAGGACGCCTTCGAGCAGGAGGCGAGGCAGCTTGTCGGATCGATCGAGGGAGTCTCGAGCGTGAACGTCACAATGGACGCGGTCGTCCCGAAAGGGCGCGGAGTGGCGAACAACGTGGCGGTCCCGGGCGTGAAGAACATCGTCGCTGTGTCGTCTGGAAAGGGCGGCGTCGGGAAATCGACCGTGGCCGTGAACCTTGCCGTGGCGCTTTCGCAGAACGGTGCGAAGGTCGGGTTGATGGACGCCGATGTTTACGGGCCGAACATCCCGATAATGCTGGGGATCCGCAATCAGCCGGAGATCGGCGAAGGCAACAAGCTGATCCCGCTCGAGGCGCACGGTGTAAAGGTCATTTCAATGGCCGTGCTTGTTCCGCCGGACAAACCGATGATCCTCCGAGGGCCTATGCTACACGGCGTGGTCCGGCAATTCCTCGCGGACGTCGCTTGGGGCGAACTCGACTACCTGATCGTGGATATGCCTCCCGGAACGGGAGACGTGCAGCTTTCGCTCGCCCAGCTTGTGCCGGTCCAGGGCGCGATCCTTGTGACGACGCCGCAGAAGGTCTCGCTTTCAGATGTGACCCGCGCTTTTTCGATGTTCGAGCAGGTATCAGTGCCTGTGCTGGGCGTGATCGAGAATATGTCGTACTTCATTCCGCCCGATATGCCGGACAAGCGCTACAACATCTTCGGCGAAGGTGGAGGCGCCAAATTCGCCAACGACCACGGCGTGCCGTTCCTTGGCGAGGTCCCGATAGGCTTGGAGGTCCGCGAGGGCGGTGACGCAGGTACTCCGGTCGTCGTTTCTCATCCGGACTCTCCACAGGCGGAAGCATTCCGAAAGGTAGCGGAAGAGGTAGCAAGACAGGTATCGATCGAGGCTATGAAGCCCGAGCTGGTGGTGATGACGAGGGCTTGAGTACGGAAAAGAAATTACAGGATTTACAGGATGAAAAGGATGGCCGGACCGAAGTGATCCGGCGAGCCACATAGATATTAGGCTTCGTGCCGGGTTGAGCGAGATCTGGAGAGTTGAGCAACCGGACCCATTCATCTTTTCTATCCTTTGCATCCTGTTTCCCCCTTGTTGCAGATTCAGCAGGTGTGAGCTAAAATTCACTTTTAAGTAAAGATTCGAAAGGATCTGGATATCATCAGGAGAAACAAAGAAGATTATGTCAGCAGTAGCAACTCCCGAATTGGAACTCGTAGTATCACCGTCGGCGGTCACCGAGATCAGGAAGTTCATGGAAGGCGAGGACGATCTTCCCGAAACGGCGGGCCTGAGGGTCAGGGTCGTGCCGGGCGGATGCTCCGGATTTCAGTACAGCCTTAACATAGAAGAAGAGTCGCGCCAGGGCGATCACATCATCGATCGAGACGGCATCAGGCTATTCGTCGATATGTTCTCCGCCCAGTACCTGAACGGCATCACCATCGACTACGTAACGAACATGATGGGCTCCGGATTCACTTTCGAGAACCCCAACGCAACCGGCGGCTGCGGATGCGGCTCGTCGTTCTCGGCATAGATTTCTTCCAGCCAGACCTTTGCGGGACTGCTTTTCACGCGGTCCCGCATTTTTATTGGCCGGAATCTGGAGTATCTCTTTCATTGCCACTGTCACTTAGTATCCAAAGGACAACATAGGAACGGCGGCGGGTCGGAGAAGGAGATGGAAGGCAGATCCGGGGACTTCGCGAAGCGAAGTCCCCGGTCATTGACCGGGTCTCTCTCACCCATTGTTCGCCCCTCCGCTTGCCAACCCACCCGGCTAAAAGGCTATACTGTTACCCGTCGCTTGCATTCGAAGGCGATCTGGGTCACAATCCCAAGGTCTTTTAGAAGAAAACAATAAATACAATTCGAAACGCGGTGCCGCTCACAGGCTTGGGAACAATCAGCCCATTGGCGCTTTTCTCTAAATAGGCTGCCTCATCCCGCAGTAACCGCAAGACCTCCCGAATTCAGCTCAATCTATGAACTTTTCTGAACCCTTCGGAAAGCTGCGCTTCCTTTTTGCCGTACCGTTTCTTTTCTTGTTCGTGTTTTCTGCGACTTCGTCCGCTCAGGACCGCGAAAGGGTCGTAGAAGAGACCAACACGGGAAACGCCGAGCAAAGGAGTACGCCGGCGAACCGCCGCCCTGGACTTACCAACGAGATACGCGTCGTCCGCGAACCGCAGAACGAAGGATCCCTGATCAAGAAGACGGGTTCTTCGTCCTCGACGGCCGCCGCAAAGAAGTCCTCCGGTTTCTATAACGCAACCGTCCGGGCGATGATGCTCAATTCGATCCGGGACAAGCTGGGACTTCGATACGTTTACGGTTCGCAGGGACCGAATACGTACGACTGCTCCGGATTTGTCTGGAAGGTGTTTGAGGAAGCGGGGCTTCCCTTCACGCGAACCAGCGCTGCAGAGTATTGGCGGACGTTCGAGCCTGTCGAAGGCGACGACCGCTACCAGTTCGGAACTCTGGTCTTTTTCAACCGCCTGGGACACGTCGGGATCGTCGTGGACAAGAACGGCTTCTATCACGCTTCGACGAGTAAAGGAGTGACGTATTCGAAGTTCGAGGGCTACTGGGAAAAGAGGATCGTGGGCTACAGGCGAGTGCCTTTGAGCGCACTTGTGTTCGACAAGCCCGAGTTTTAGAGCTAGATCAATTTGAAGCAAGAAGGCCGCCTGTCAAATGGCGGCCTTTTTTCACTTTGTGCACGATCACCGGCTTCGTTGTCGGTGATGTGATCGTTCCTGCGGCTCCGCCGCCCCTGTGTGCGGTAAGCCTCCGGCTTACCGGGCGCGGCGGCTGATTCGATCTCCGCGGAGGCTTAGCCTCCGCGAAAAGAAGAGTATTGTGGAGCGCCTTGCCGGAAACGCCCCACACCTCAATCCAACTTGCTAACAAATCCGGGCTTCTTTTCCGAGTCCTTCACCTCGACAAAGAACACGATCTTGTCGATGGCGACAAAAACGCAGTTCCCTTCCTCGTCGTCCAGACTCAGTATTCCGTCCGAGACGTTCGCGACCCTTCCCCGGACCACCGAAGTATTGCCGAACGACACGTCTATCTTCTTTCCCTCAAATCCTTTCAGAAGCTCTTCCATAACTTGCCTTTACTATTCGACGTCCGAGTCGACTATCGCTCAGCGGCTGCGAAGACCCGCCATCCTGGCTGCTACCGTCCAGCGGCTCTCGGTCCTCGATGCCGGTGCGGCCGCCGATCTTGCGCGTTCGGCGTCCGTATATGCCAGCGCCGCGGCGATCGCGGCCAGATCGATCTCCGTTTGGTCAGGAGTATTCTGCGTCTTCCTTTCGTTGAACCCTCCGATAAAACCCGTATCCAGCTTGCCGCTCAAGAACACCGGATCGTCCATCACCTCGCGGAAGAAAGGCAGCGTGGTCCTTATGCCCTCGACCCTGTACTCCTGAAGCGCCCTTCTCATCCGGTCGATCGCCTCTTCGCGGTCGCGACCGTACGCGCAAAGCTTCGAGATCATTGGGTCATAGTGGATCGAAACCTCTGCGCCCTCGTAAACGCCGCCGTCGTCGCGGATTCCCGGCCCCTGCGGAAGCCTTAGCCTCCGGATCGTCCCCGGCGAAGGCAGAAAATTGTTGGCCGGATCCTCTGCGTACACGCGGCATTCGACCGCGTGACCTCGCATCTCGATGTCGTCCTGAGTGAACGAAAGCGGCCTGCCCGCGGCGACGTTGATCTGCTCTCGTACGATGTCGATCCCCGTCACGAGTTCGGTAACCGGATGCTCTACCTGCAGACGCGTGTTCATCTCGAGAAAATAGAACGAACGGTCGACATCCGACACGAGGAACTCGACGGTCCCCGCGCCAACATATTTGACGGCCTCGGCGACCTTCACCGCGCATTCGCCCATACGCGAACGAAGGTCGGCGTCGTTGATCGGCGAAGGACATTCCTCGATCACCTTCTGGTGACGCCTCTGGATCGAACATTCTCGCTCGCCAAGGTGCGCGTAATTCCCGTGGGAATCGCCGAACACCTGGATCTCGATGTGCCTGGGCTTTACGACCGCCTTCTCGATGTAAACCGAATCGTCGCCGAAACCCGCGAGAGCCTCGGACCGGGCGGTTTCGAATGCGGACCTCAGTTCCTTCGGCTCGTTCACAAGCCGCATGCCTTTTCCGCCACCGCCTGCGGATGCTTTAAGCATTACCGGGTAGCCGACTTCCCCGGCGGTCTTCTCCGCCTCTTCGAACGACGCCAGCGGCTCCGTCGTCCCGGGCACGACCGGCACTCCGGCTTCGATCGCGATCTTCCGGGCGGAGATCTTTCCACCCATCGCTTCCATTGCTTCGGGCGCTGGGCCTATGAAAACGAGGCCGGAATCGGTGACCTGCCGAACAAATACGGCATTTTCCGAGAGGAATCCGTAACCCGGATGGATCGCTTCCGCGCCTGTGTCTTTGGCGGCCGCGATGATCTTATCGGCCCTCAGGTAGCTGTCGGCGGACTTCGCCGGGCCGATCAGGACCGCCTCGTCGGCGAGGCGCACGTGGAGCGCGTCAGCGTCCGGCTCGGAATAGACCGCGACGGTCTCGATGCCCATTTCGCGGCAGGCGCGAATGATCCGCACGGCGATCTCGCCTCTGTTGGCTATCAGGATCTTCTTGAACATAATCCCCGGACTCTAGACAACTATCGAATTGCTGTGATTCCTGGGGTCGTACCTCACGCCGACGTTGGCGCCGGGAGCAAACTCGTCGACCTTTTTTTCTTGTTCCGTGGTCAGATATTCGCAACTTTCGAACTCCACACCCTGCACACTGTACTCATAGCGCACCATAGGGCGGCCGCCGTCGCTTTCGACCCCGATCACGATGCCGTCCGTCAGTCTTCCCTTTTCCATCAAGAGGTTCCTTCGCGTTGCCTCAGGATCTTCATCCTTTGCGCGGCGGAACCTGTCCAGTAGTCCCATCCTCAATCCATCACTAGCGGCGGTTTATTGTGCCTTGCGCGCAGCCGGTTGATCGCGGAAAGCACTCGCGGCCTTTTTACTATCCTTGCCTCAAACGGCCTTTTACCCGGGATGTCGAGCATTATCAACCCCAGGAGGATCGTTAGGATCCCCTGCCCAGGAACACCCGGGAGCGAAAGCGCGAGTCCGAGCAAGATGAGAAACACTCCAAGCAGATTCTTAAGGATCACAGCGCCCCATCTCACAAGCCAAGGCTTGTTGGGGTCAAGCTCTTCCTTGTAATGAGGGCTGAAATAATGCTGCGGGAGCTTCACAACAACGACAACGATCGCCACGTAACTGATCGCGACCGAAAGGAGGAAAACCCCGACGCCCAGCAGAATGCTGCCCCAGCCCAGCGAGTTCCAGAAATCGAAAAGAAATTCCATCTTTGCAAAGCGAGCCTAGGCTCTCGCCCCGGGAAAGGTGCAGCGCTTCAGTCCCTTCCTTCGAGCTTCCTGAACTCCTTCCAGGTATGGATCATACGGTGGATAAAGGTCCACGTCGAACCGATCGCGAGTACCCAGAGCACCTGCGGCATGCGGTTGAACAGGAAGAAATCGGAATTCCAATCCCACGTCGAAAGCGCGCCGATGATCAGCAGCACGATCCTCTCCGGCCTCTGAAGAAAGCCCACGTTCGCTTTAACACCGAGGCTGTCGGACCGGGCAGCCGTGTAACTGACCATTACCGAAGACATCATCGCAAGCCCGGCGAGAAACACGTTCGTCACGGACCTTTGCGGTGTGTTGCTGGCGTAGAACACCATGATCCCGATGAAGGCGATCATGTCCGAGATCCGGTCCAGCGAGGAATCGAGAAACCCTCCGAACTTCGTGACGTTCCCAGTTACCCGCGCGACGTTCCCGTCGAGCATATCGAAAAGATTGGCGACGATCAGTACGATCCCGGCCCAGAAGAACTCGCCGATCCCGAACAATATCCCGCAAGCGACGCTGATGAAAACGCCGATCACCGTAAGGATGTTCGGATGGACGCCGCTCTGGGCCAAACCGCGGACCATGGCGTCGATGATCTTTTTTGCACCTCTACCGATGCTGGCGCCAAACATTTTAACGGACTTTCAGGCGGGCGAACTGCCCGCGGCAAGCCTATTCTTCCTCGTCGACAAGGTCGTGGATCGTCGCTAGTTCGGCGATCTCGAAATTACGGAGCCCTTTCGGCGTCTTCACGCGCACCTCGTCACCCTCTTCCTTGCCCATCAGTGCCTGCCCAATCGGAGACGACGTTGAGATAAGGCCATTGTCCGGATCGCTCTCCTCAGAGGACACGAGGCGGTATTCGACCTCCGTATCGCGGTCCAGGTCGTACAAGACGACCTTCGAACCGTATGCGATCCGGTCGGTCGGCAGCTTGTCGAGGTCGATAGATTCGAGCTCGCGGATCCTCGTGTGCAGCTGTCCGATCCTTGCGGACACGATCGACTGCCGTTCGAGCGCGGCTTTGTATTCCGCGTTCTCTCGAAGGTCGCCGAACTCGCGCGCCTTCTGGATCTCTTTCGGGAGCTTGTGGTGAAGCTCGTCTTCCAGCTGCTTCAGTTCTTCCCGCAGCTTCTCGCGTACACTTTCCATAATATTGTTGGGCGCGGCGCCGATTACCTGTAATTTGTGCTCCAGTGCCTGTTCGGCCACGGTAGTCCGCGCTCACGCTTGGGCTTCGGACACGGCCCCGATGTCAGTGATCTTCTTCGTCGGGCGCGGCAAACGAAATGCCTATGTCACGCGCGGTGCGGACCAATTGACCATCCGGATTTACGGACTTGACGTTCGCGATCGCGTCGGCGAGCGGTACCGTCACGACGCGACCCGCCCTCAGAGCCACCATCTTTCCGCGCTCTCCAGTAACGAGCGCCCGCACAGCACAGGCGCCGAAGTTCGTCCCGAGCATCCGGTCGAAGGCGTTCGGGCTTCCGCCCCGCTGAAGATGTCCGAGCACCACGCAGCGGGATTCCTTCCCCGTCATATCCTCGATCTTCATCCGGACGTAATCGCCGACGCCCCCCAGCCTAAGCTCTTCTTCATCGAGGTAGATCTCGTTCTTGCCGACCTCCGTCGCACCTTCGGCGACGACGATGTTAGTGAACAGCGATCCGCGCTTTTCACGCTCGTAAACCTTCTTCACTATCGAATCAAATGAGAACGGGATCTCCGGTATCAGGATCACGTCGGCGCTTCCCGCAAGACCCGCTTCGAGAGCGATCCAGCCCGAGTTGCGGCCCATTACCTCGAGGATCATCACTCGGTCGTGAGAGGCGGCTGTCGTATGCAGCCGGTCGAGCGATTCGGTCGCGATATCGATGGCGGTCCTGAATCCGAACGTCAGCTCCGTCGCCGACAGATCGTTGTCGATGGTCTTCGGCACTCCGACGACCGGAAATCCGCGGAGGTGAAACTGCTCCGCGATCGCGAGCGTTCCCTCGCCCCCGATCACGATCAGAGCCTCGATCTTGTTCTGCTCCAGATTCCGGAGCGCCTCGTCGATCGGCATTTCCGGCACGACCATCTTTCCGTCGATGATCTTGCAGAAGCTTCCCTTATTCCGGGTCCCGAGGATCGTCCCGCCCCTCGGAAGTATCCCGCTGACCGTCTTTGTCGTGAGCTTCCTAAGTTGCGTCTCGCCGAGGATTCCCTCAAAGCTGTCCTCGATGCCGATACATCGGAGTCCGAACTCGCCGATGGCCGTTCGGACCGCCGCACGGATCACCGCGTTCAGCCCGGGAGCGTCTCCGCCACCCGTAAGGACTCCGATCTTCTTGAACATATCTGCCAGTCGCGGAGGAAAAAGCTAATTCTACAAGAGCGGTCCGGATTCAGTAAGTCCGGCGAACGGATGGCGGGCCGGCACCGCCTTTCGGCCGCCGGTCCCGCCATATGAATTTCTGTGGAATCGCTTCGAGTGGTCCGCCGAATATCTACTTCCGGACCATGATCGTTTCGACCAGCTGCCGCGCTTGGGAGATCGACTCTATAGCTTTCAGGACCTGCGGGTCCCGCTCCGTGAAGACCTGCTGCCCCGCCTCCGAGGAGTACCGCGCAGTCGCCAGCTGTTCTTTCAGTTTCGCCCTCGCATATTCGGGCTCGGCTGCGAAATTCGCCCTCGAAAGACCGCTCTCACTATCCGAAACCGCGAAACTGACGAAGGCTTCGTAAAGCGGATCGGTGATCTGAAGTCCGCCATCCGGCACCGTGTTCTGGAATGTCTGCTTGCCGGTTCTGAACCGCTCAAAACCCTGAACTCTTCCCGCAACCAGCTGGCGAACGAAGAAAAACGCTTCCTGGTTGATCCTTGCGCGGGTCGGCGTGAATTCGAGACTTTTTACCTCGATGTCCGGTTCTATCCCGCGGCCTCCGTAGAAAACGCGGTCGCCGGCGGTCTTCACCGCGGTTCCTTTTGGCTTCGGCTTGGCGTCGATCTGGCTGTCGCCGTTCACTTCCTCGCCGTTGCTGTGCGTGAAATAATCGTAGATCGACCCGCTGGAGTAGTCTCTCTGTAGCGACCGTCCGTAAGGGGTGTAATACCGCGCGGTGGTCAGCGTCATCCCTGTGCCGTACGGAAGCGGATAGATCTTCTGCACGAGCCCCTTGCCGAAGCTCTCGCTTCCGATCACAAGCCCGCGCCCGTAATCCTGTACCGCGCCGGCGACTATCTCCGAAGCGGAAGCCGAACCTCCGTTGATCAGCACCACAAGCGGGAAGTCTTCCAGCTTGCCTCCTTCGGCGTCGAGTTCCCTTGTGTCGTATCCTTCCGCTCTTCCCTTCACCGAGACGACGGTCTCGCCTTCGGGAATGAACCGGCTTGTCACCTCGATCGCCTGCGGAAGCAGGCCCCCTGGATTTCCGCGAAGGTCGAGAACGAGGCTTTGCATTCCTTCGGTCCGAAGGTCCGCGATCGCCTGATCAAGCTCTTCGGCGGTCGTTTCCTGAAACCCGCCCGACAGCGCGACGTAGCCGACCTGGTCGTTCAGCATGAAGTAATTCCGGATAGACGGAAAAGGAACGCCGTCCCGAACGATCTTGAATTCAACAGGATCCGAAGATCCCGCGCGTTCGACCTTGACGTTGACGGGCGTCCCGCGTTTTCCCCTTACATTCTGCGAGACCTCGTAGCTGGACCAATCCGTCGCGTCCTTGCCCTCGACCTCGACGAATCGGTCCCCGAACCTTAGCCCGGCCTTGTCGGCGGGCGTGTTCGGGATCACCGACTGCACGTAGACGCCGTCGCGGTACTGAAGGATCGAGACGCCGATGCCGTAAAACTCCGAGGCCTGCTCTTCGTAAAGTTTCCGGAGTTCGTCTTTTGTAAAGAATGCCGAATGCGGGTCCAGTGTCCAGAGCATCGACTGGATCGATGAATCGAGGGTCTCCTCGCGGTCCACCTCGTCGATGTAGTTCGCGTCGACGACCTGCAGCGCCTCGGAATAGTCGCGAACGAGATCTTCCTTTGTCAGCGCAGTGTTTGCTTTCGCGTCGCCCGGAAGCCTTCCGAAGATGCCGCCTATAAGGCCGCCGGCCAGGACAAAGCCGATCCCCAAAAGCCAAAATTTCCTGTATAGCTTCATAAATACGTTCTGAAAATATACCACATCGGGCCCCTATTCCTGCGTTCCGAAGTCTTTCGTCGCGTGCGATTTACAAAAAAATCATGAGCACTTAACATACCTAGTTTCAATGGAACGCACCCTCAGCATTGTCATACCGGCCTACAACGAACAGGACCGGCTTGGGGCCTCGCTGGAGAAGATCGTGGATTACCTGTCCGGATCGTATCCCGAGGCGGAGTTGATCGTCGTCGACGACGGTTCGTCGGACAGGACCGCAGATGTCGCCCGAGCGGTCTTTGAAGGGCGGCCTCAGATCGACGCGCGTGTGATACGTTACGAACAGAACCGCGGAAAGGGTTTCGCCGTCAAGACCGGTTTCGAGGCAGCGAAGGGCGCGGTCGCGCTGTTCAGCGACGCGGACCTTTCGACGCCGATCTCGGAAACGCCCAAACTCGTTGATCCGATCTTCGAGGACAAATACGACGTAACGTTCGGATCAAGGGCCCTGGACAGGTCATTGATCGGCGTACACCAGCCTTGGCGCCGGGAACAAGGTGGAAAGGTCTTCAATCTGCTGGTGCGAACACTGACCGGGCTTCCCTTCTGGGACACGCAGTGCGGGTTCAAGGCGTTCCGTATGGACAGGTTCCGGCCCCTGCTCGAGAAGATGTCGATCGACCGGTTCGGATTCGACGTCGAGTTCCTCTACGCGGCGTACCATAACGACCTGAGATTGAAAGAGATCCCGGTCCGCTGGGACCACTGCGAGGGAACGAAGGTGAGCATCTTCCGCGACAGCGTGAGGATGTTCCGCGAGGTCGGGGAGATACGAAGGCGTGGCCGCGCCGGAGGGTATTCGGTGAGCGGTGAGCGGTGAGCGGTGAGCGGAAGGTTCAGCTAAGAGAGATCGCATTGCAACTGTTTAGCGGCCGGCTTGCCCACATCACGATCTGCAACAATAGAGAACTTCTGGAATGATAATCGCAAAACATCCACGCACTTTGGCCACATTGGGCTTTTTGCTCATATTAGTTGTGATTCTCGTAACGGAATTTATCGGCAAAGGTGATCGATTTACGCAGGATATGAATCGGGAAACTGTAGATATCTTAAATCAGATGGAGAATGATGGAATTGACAAGAAGCACATTCAGTCGATTGAAGACGTAATGAAAGCGACAACGTTCAACGTGCAGTCGGAGATCGACACCAGATTCTTTCAAAGTCTCCTCCTGATCGTATTTATTGGCATGATCATATTGGGCCTTGCGAGAGAATTAGACAGAATCAGTGCAATATCATCGGGCAGGTGAGAATAGAACAAGGAGAATTGCGCAAAATCGTGAGGGCAATTCAAAAGCCTTTGGTAGGTACGAAACTACCTCATTGTGACTGTAGGCCAACCTTCGGCTCTCAGTTCACTGCTTACTGCTCACTGCTTACCGCTCACTGCTTACCGCTCACTGCTCACTGAAAGATGACAGCGAAGCTAAACGTCAACATCGACCACGTCGCCACTATCCGTGAAGCGCGGAAGACGATCGAGCCGAGCATCATCACCGCCGCCGTGATCTGCGAACAGGCCGGCGCGGACGGCATCACGGTCCACATACGCGGCGACCGGAGGCATATACAGGACCGCGATATTGAACTCCTGCGCGAGGTCGTCACAACATATCTCAACGTCGAGATGGCCGCGACCGAAGAGATGATCGGGATCGGCGTGCGGACAAAGCCCGACGCGATCTCTCTGGTTCCTGAAAATCCGAACGAGATCACGACCGAGGGCGGCCTCGACGTCTCAGGAAATCTCGAAACGCTGAAGCCGGCAGTGGAAAAGCTACGCGACTCGGGCGTGTTCGTCAGTGCGTTCGTAGATCCGATAACTTCCCAAATCGACGCCGCACAGTCGATCGGGATCCAGCAGGTCGAACTATGCACGGGCGAATACGCCGAAATGACGCTCGGAGCGAAAGCCGCCCACGGCGAAGGATCGGTTAGGGCAGCACGCGAGGTCGAGCGGATCCGCCAGGCTGCCGTCCACGGCACGAGCCTCGGGATGAAGGTCGCGGCGGGTCACGGGTTGACCTACCGGAACGTCGGCTCACTGGCGGCGATCCCCGAGATCACCGAGTTCAATATCGGCCACAACATCATCTCGCGGGCCGTCTTCACGGGACTGTACAAGGCGGTGGAGGAGATGATCGGGAAGATTCGCAAATCGTGAATGGGGAATTGAGAATGGAAAATTGGGAATGGACGATTGAAATTGGTGATTGGGCACTGGAGTGGCCGCCTGTAGATAGACAAGTTAGACTCACCTGACCAAAAAACTACGCTCATTCGAAATCTTCAACCACCAATTCTCCATTCACAATTCTCCATTCTCAATTTACTATTCACGATTCACAATTTACTATTCACCCACTAAATGAACTTCGGCTTCATAATCGACAACCGTAAATGCATCGGTTGCCACGCCTGCACCGTCGCCTGCAAATCGGAGCACGACGTCCCCGTAGGCGTTAACCGGACCTGGGTCAAATACATAGAAAAAGGCGAGTTCCCCGACACGCGGCGTTTGTTCAGCGTGATGCGCTGCAACCACTGCGCGGACGCTCCCTGCGTGGACATATGCCCGACCGAGGCGCTCCACACCCGAAGGGACGGCATCGTCGATTTTGACGACCGAAGGTGCATCAGCTGCAAGGCCTGCACGCAGGCCTGCCCGTACGACGCGCTTTACATCCATCCGGAAACCAAGACCGCCGCGAAGTGCAACTACTGCACGCACAGGACCGACATCGGCCTCGAGCCCGCCTGCGTCGTCGTTTGTCCCGAACACGCGATCATCTCCGGCGATATGGACAATCCGGAAACGGAGATCTCGAAGCTTCTGGCCCGAGAGACTGTTTCGGTCAGGAAGGCCGAGAAAGGCACAAAGCCGAAGCTGTTCTATATCGACGGCGACAACGCTTCGCTCGATCCTTCAGAGGCTCATCCCGACACGGACTATATGTGGTCGAGCCAGTCCTCAGGCGTCGGCAAGTACGCAAAATATGCCGAGATGCGACAGTCGAACAAGGCCGCGAACGGGAACGGGCTCGTCCAGATCGAAGGAAGGAAGAAGCCGAAAAGGGTTTACGACGCGCCTTCTAAGGGGATGCTATGGGGCTGGGAAGTTTCGGCCTATGTGCTGACGAAGGCGATCGCCGCAGGGGCATTCATCGTGCCGGTCGTAGGCAGCTATCTCTTCTACCAGATCCCGGAGCTGTTCAAACAGATCGGCGCGGTCGTGGCTTTCATATTTCTCGCGGTCACGGGACTGCTTTTGATCAAGGATCTGGGCCGTCCGGACCGGTTCCTATACGTTTTGCTCCGGCCTCAGTGGAAATCGTGGCTTACACGCGGCGCGTACATCATCACGATCTACGGCGCGGCTCTTACTGCCTGGCTGGCGGCTTCATACTTTCAGTACTACAGCTGGCTGCCTGCGATAGAGGCTGTGGGGCTTGTATTCGCTTTCCTTTCAGCGGTTTACACGGCATTTTTGTTCGCCCAGGCGAAGGGCCGGGACCTTTGGCAGAGCCCCATGCTGGGGGTTCACATGATCCTGCACTCAATCATGGCCGGGCTGGCGGTGTTCCTGGTCGCGAACTTCTTCCTGGTAATGAATATAGGCATCACGGCGGTCCTGACCTTCGTGGCAGTCGCGGCGATCGTGCTGCATCTCGCCACGTTGGCGATCGAGCTGGTCACGCCGCACGGAACGGAGGACGCCCACAAGACCGTGAAGATGATCGTCAGCGGGAAGTACGCGACTCAATTCTGGCTTGGGATGGTGGTTGTTGGAAACGTGATCCCGGCGGCGATGCTGTACGTTTCGTCGGAGTATTCGGTGGTCGGCCTCGCGGGTATCCTGATCCTGATCGGGCTGTATTTCGCCCAGCGGATCTGGGTCCGCGCGCCGCAGGAGATCGCGTTGAGTTAGTGAATCGTGAATGGAGTGAGCGGTGAGCAGTGAGCGGTGTCAGTAGCCCGACCGTCAGGGAGGGCGTAACTCGGAACGCCGCGACGGGCAGATCATTGACCATTGACCAATGAGATCAGTACCCCGAGCGGTAGCGAGGGGCACAAATCAACCGCGGAGGCGCCAAGTCGCGGAGTTGTTTTTGTGTAATCCGTGGCCTTCTTTCATTCGTGAAATCCGTGTAATCCGTGGACTTCTTTCTTTCGTGAAATTCGTGGCTGAGTCCAAGACATGACCCACAAGCCTTCATTCATCGAATCCGTCGCCGAGAAGCTCGGCATCATCGAGAACCTGCATCCGCAGTCGCCCGAAGCGCTCCCGCGCCTTACCGAGCCGGGAGATCTCACGAACTATCCTCCGCCCGACAAATGGGACAATTGGACCGAGTACGAGGCGAAGAGCGGACTTCGCAGGGAAAAGAAGAATTATCAGATCGTCCCGACATCCTGCTTCAACTGCGAAGCCGGATGCGGACTGCTTTCCTACATCGACAAGGAAACGATGCAGGTTCGCAAGTTCGAGGGCAATCCGTACCATCCCGGAAGCCGCGGCCGGAACTGCGCGAAAGGCCCGGCGACCATCAACCAGATCAACGATGTCGACCGAATTCTCTACCCTCTAAAACGCGACGGCGAGCGCGGCTCCGGCAAGTGGAAGCGCGTCTCCTGGAACGAGGTTCTTGACGACATCGCTTCGCGGATCCGCGAGACGCTCAAGGACGACCGCCGCAACGAGGTCGTCTACCACGTCGGGCGCCCCGGGCACGAGGGATTTATGGACCGCATTCTCCAGTCGTGGGGAGTCGACGGGCACAACAGCCACACGAACATATGTTCGGCTGGAGCGCGGTTCGGATACGCGATCTGGCACGGAGCCGACCGTCCCTCGCCCGATCACGCCAACGCGCGGTTCATACTCCTGATCTCGGCGCATCTCGAATCCGGGCACTATTTCAATCCGCACGCCCAGCGCATAATCGAGGGCCTTATGAACGGCGCAAAGATGTGCGTGATGGACCCGCGGCTATCGAACACCGCGTCGATGGCGGACTACTGGATGCCGACCTATCCGGGAAGCGAGGCGGCGGTCCTGCTCGCAATGGCGAAGATCATCCTGGACGAGAGCTTGTACAACCGCGACTTCATCTACAACTGGGTCAATTGGCGGGAAAGCCTTAAAGAGCTGAACCCTTCCGCCGAGGTCACGTTCGAGAACTTCATCGACGAGATGAAAAAGCTCTACGCCGAATACACGCCCGAGTTCGCGCAAGCCGAGAGCGGCGCGGACCCGGAGATGATCGTCGATGTCGCGCGGAGAATAGGCGAGGCGGGCTCAAGGTTCTCGACCCACAACTGGCGAAGCGCCGGAAGCGGAAACCTGGGCGGCTGGGCCGTCTCTAGATGCCTGCATTTCCTGAACGTGCTCACCGGCAGCGTAGGGACCGTCGGCGGCACGATGCCCTCGGCCTGGAACAAGTTCAAGCCCAAGGGATTCTCGACACCTCCCGCCCAGAAGTTCTGGAACACGCTCCATTTTCCCGACGAATACCCGCTCGCTCACTACGAGATGAGCTTCCTCCTGCCGCATTTCCTGAAGGAAGGCCGCGGAAAGCTCTCGGTCTATTTCACGCGTGTGTTCAACCCCGTGTGGACCTATCCGGACGGCTTCGTATGGATGGAGGCGCTTTCGGACGAATCGATGGTCGGAATGACCATCGCCCTGACGCCTACCTGGAACGAGACCGCGTATTTCGCGGATTACGTCCTCCCGATGGGGCATTCGAGCGAGCGCCACGACCTGATCAGCTACGAAACGCATTCCGGGATGTGGATCGGGTTCCGACAGCCCGTGCTCCGCGAGGCGATGCGGAAGATGGGAACCGAGGTCGAGTTCACGTACGAGGCGAACCCCGGAGAGGTCTGGGAAGAGGACGAGTTCTGGATCGAGCTTTCTTGGAGGATCGACCCGGACGGCTCGCTCGGAGTGCGTGAGCACTTCATCTCGCCTTACAGGCAGGGCGAGAAGATCACGATCGACGAGTACTATCGGTACATCTTCGAGAACACGAAGGGCCTCCCGGAAAAGGCCGCGGAAGAAGGGCTCGGCCCGCTCGAATATATGCGCAAGTACGGCGCGTTCGAGGTCGAGCAATCGACGTACGGCGTTCACTTGAACGAACTGTCTCGCGATGTGCTTGAAGGCTCGGAGACCGATCCCGATACAGGCGAGATACGAAAGGACGGCAAGGCGATCGGTATCTCGATCGACGGCGTCGCGCACCAGGGATTCGGAACGCCTTCAAGAAGACAGGAGTTCTTCTCGAAGACTCTGAAAGACTGGGGCTGGCCGGAGTACAAGACTCCGACCTATATCAAGAGCCACATCCACCGCGAGAATCTTGAGGACGACGAGATCGTGCTTGTCCCGACCTTCCGGCTGCCGACGCTGATCCACTCGCGCTCCGGTAACGCGAAATGGCTCGCCGAGATCGCGAACAGGAATCCTTTGTGGATGCACCCGGAAGACGCGAAGAAGTGGGGCGTGAAGACCAACGACCTGGTCCGCGTATCGACCGACATAGGCTACTTCGTCAACAAGGCCTGGGTCACAGAAGGAATGAAACCGGGCGTCGTGGCGTGTTCGCACCATCTTGGCCGCTGGAGAAGGCCCCAGGACGGCGCCAACAACCGATGGGCGTCAAGCCTCGTGAAGATCGAAACGGACGGCAAAGGCGGATGGAAGATGCGGGTCGAAGAGAGCGTTTCGCGATCGAAGTCGGACGATCCGGACACGGAACGGATCTTCTGGTCAGACGGAGGAGTCCACCAGAACATAACGTTTCCCGTCCACCCGGACCCGATCAGCGGAATGCACTGCTGGCATCAGCGCGTGAGGGTCGAAAAGGCTCCCAAGGGGGACCGGTACGGCGATGTGTTCGTCGATACGGAGAAGTCGATGGAGATCTACCGCGAATGGCTGACAATGACGCGCCCGGCTCCCGGCCCTGACGGATTGCGGCGGCCTCTGTGGCTCGCAAGACCGCTCAGACCTTCGGAAGAGATGTTCTATCTTGGTCGTGAATCGTGAATCGAAAATCGTGAATTGATTGGAAAAGCCTCCGCTTCCGTTTAGAGCAGCCCTCCGGGCTGCATTGGCGGGCGCAGCCCGCCAAAATCAGAAAAAAAGCGCGCCGAAAGGGCTGAGCCTTTCCGCACACAGTGGCGGCGAAGCCGCAGACCCGAAATACGAGTACTTTTCGAACCACTCGCGCCCCTCGACGGCCTGAAGCTTACCGGTTTCCAATCCACGCTTTCTCTCATTGTCTCCTGTGCTCTCCGTGGTGAACTCCCGACAAGCTGAAGCTCGCCGGACATTTGCTGGCGGGGACGCCCGCGCTCCAACCCCGATTTCATTTCGAATATCCCCCTGACTTGCATTACAATGGCGGCATACGACACTTCAGGGACAATTCCCGCCGTAGTTATTTGAAATTCGAGCAAGGCAAGCCGCGAAAGCGCGGCCGGGGCAGGATCACGCAAAAGGGGTAAATCACCGAATGGATAGTTCTATGAACAGCGAACCTTTCGTGTCGAGGGACATCATCGACCGAAAATGGGTAGAGGTAAATGTGCCCTGTCAGTCCGCCTGTCCGATCCAGACTGACATTCCGGGCTACATCGAAGCGATCATCCACGAAGACTACGAAAAGGCGTATCTGATCAACCGCCTCGACAACGTCTTCCCGGGTGTCCTGGGCCGCGTGTGCCACCGCCCGTGCGAGCCCGAATGCCGCCACGGCCGTGAGGGACTCGGAGAGCCGGTGCAGATCTGCTTTCTGAAAAGGTCCGCCGCTGACTTCGGAATGGAAGACCTAAAGCCCGACATCACGCCCAACGGCAAGACCGTGTGCGTGATCGGCGCAGGCCCGGCGGGCCTGACCGCCGCCAACGACCTCGCATTGCTCGGATATTCCGTCACAGTTATCGAACAATATGAAGAGCCGGGCGGGATGATGCGCTACGGCATCCCTCAGTTCCGCCTTCCTGCCGACATAGTCCGAAAGGACATCAAGTCCATCACCGACCTGGGGGTCGAGATAAAATGCAACACGCGCATCGATTCGTGGGAGGCGCTTGACGATCTAAAGGCCCAATACGACGCGGTCATCGTCTCCGGCGGCTGTATGCTGCCCACGATGTTCGGCCTCCCCGGCAAGGACGCCGAGGGCGTTTTCTGGGGCCTCGATTTCATGATGCAGGCCAACCGGGAAGAACTCGAGGCTAAGCCGAAGAAGACGGTCGTCATCGGCGGCGGGTTCACCGCACTTGACTGCGCCCGCACCTCGTACCGAATCGGCGCCGACGAGACCACGATCGCCTACCGCCGCACGATCGATTTTATGCAGTTCTCGGGTGAAGAAGAGCTTCACCATCTAGCCGAGGAACAGATCGACCTGCAGCTCCAGGTATCGCCTGTCGAGATCGTCGTGGAAGACGGCAGGGCCGTCGGGATCAAACTGATCAAGAACGAGATCGGCGAAGGCGGAAAGATGTCGCCTGTCGAAGGATCGGAATACATCATCGAGGCGGACACCATCATTCTCGCGATCGGGCAGACCGCCGAAGATCTTGAAGGCGTCGACGTAAAGGACGAGTCGGTTCCCGAAGCGAAGGGAAACCTCTTTCTCGCGGGCGATTTCCGGAACGGATCCGGAACCGTGATCGGAGCCTGCGCCGACGGAAGAAAGGTGGGCCGCCAGGTGCACGAGCAGCTTTCGGGCGAGAAGTTCGAAGAGATCGTAGAAATCTCCGAAGTTCCGATCGCGTCCCTCCCGAGGAACCGCGAGCACGATTTCCTCCCGCAGGAGAAAATGCCGACCATTCCGGTATCGGCGCGCACGCAGACCGCCGAGGTCGAAACGGGACTGCTCAATGAACAGGCGATCACCGAAGCGCACCGTTGCTACCTCTGCCACTACAACTTCCAGATCGACCTGGACCGGTGCATCTACTGCATGAAGTGCATCGACGTGATGCCGGTCGACTGTATTCACCTGGCGAAGGACATCACGGTCGGCGAGGACGGCGATCTGAAGTACGAAAGGACAAAGAACTGGGAGGAGGTCGAGGCGATCGCCATCGACAACGACGAGTGCATACGCTGCGGCAACTGCCTGAAGGCGTGCCCGGTCCACTGCATCTCGGTCTCTAAATATCACTACAAGACGGTCGTCCAGCCGGTTCAGATCACACGCGAGCGGCCGGAAACCGGAACGGAGGTGGCGGCCTGATGAGAAAACAGCACGCCACAGTCCGATTTTGCGGTATCGCCGGCGACGGCATCGTCACGTCCGGTAAGGTGTTCTCCGGAGCGGCCGCCGACATGGGGCTCGACGTACTTGTCAACGACAACTTCAGCGCCGAGATCCGCGGTCTCGGGAAGAGCACGACCGACATACGCGTCTCGCCGACCCGCGTCCGCTCTATGGGCGACGGCATCGACGCGCTCGTCGCGATGTCCGTCGGAGAATCGATCCCGGAGATCAAGGACATAAAGTCCGACGGATTCGTGATCTTCGACTGCGAGAATACGCCCGAAGCGCGCGAAGAACACGGGCTTCCCGAACACATACCGGATAATCTCGGCTCGTTCGCGGTCCCCTTAAAGAGGCTTTCGAACGAGAACGCGCGTTCGACGATCGCCCGGAACATCGTCTCGATGGGCGCACTGAGCTATCTCCTGGGTCTCCCGCCGGACATTTTTACCGAGCTCATCGAAAGAAAGCTGTCGAAGAAGGGCGATAAGGTCGTCCAGAGGAACATCGACGCGTTTCTGGCCGGAAGATCTTACTGCGACGAACATTACGGCCCGCACACGACGCTCGACACGCCCGAAGATTCCGAAGCGAAAAAACTGATCACCGGGAACCAGGCTGTCGCGCAAGGCGCGCTCGATTGCGGATTGAAGTTCTTCGCCGGATACCCGATCACGCCCGCAACGACGATAATGGAGATCGTCGCGCGCGAGCTTCCGAAGCTCGGCGGCTGGATGCTGCAGGCCGAAGACGAGATCGCGGCGCTCGGTGCCGTCGTCGGCGCTTCTTTCGCCGGAAAGCGCGCGATGACTTCGACGGCCGGCCCCGGGCTCGCGCTTATGAGCGAGATGATCAATATGGCGGTGATGTCGGAGATCCCGATCGTGATCGCCAACGTCCAGCGCGGCGGCCCTTCGACGGGACTTCCCACGAAGGTCGAGCAGGGCGACCTGAACATCGCGATGTACGGCGGATCGGGCGATTCACCGAGGGTCGTGATGGCCCCTACGAACGCCGAAGAATGCTATTCCGGAATTCAGTTCGCTTTCGATATCGCCGAGCGGTTCCAGACCCCCGTGATCTTCCTGAGTGATCTTTTCCTCGGGCAGAGGACCGAGGTCGACCGGATCGAGCGCAAGATCGAGCGCGACCGGAGCACCCGAGTCAGTCCTTCGGAAGAAGAACTCGGAAACTACAACCGCTTTACCGACACCGACACGGGGATCTCTCCGTGGGTCATACCGGGCGAGCCCGGTGCGCTTTATTCGGTAACGGGGCTCGAGCATTCCGAGACCGGGAATCCGAACTTTGACGCGCAGGTGCATCTGCGTATGCAGGAGAAGCGGTACAGGAAGTTCGAAACTCTTCAGAAGGAGCTGCCGAAGCCGCAGATCATAGGTGACGAGGACGCGGAGATAGGCCTCAGCTGCTGGGGCTCGGTCCGCGGCGCGGTGATAGAAGCGATGGAGATCGCCCGCGAGGAAGGCGTGAAATCGAAGCTGATCGTCTCGATGATGATCAATCCCCAGCGCGAGGAGGATTTCCGGGCGTTCTTCGACTCCTGCTCGGAGGTCATCATCCCCGAGATGAACCACAGCGGCCAGTACGCGGCGCTCATGAAATCGCGGTACGGAATAAGGCCGCACGAGATGCATTTCCCCGGAGTCACTCCGGTCAGCCCCAGAAAAATAGCCGACAAGATCAAAGAGGTGCAGAATGAACTTGCTACAGAAACGTCACGTCTTGCAATCGTTTGAGCGTGCGAAGGCGACAAAAGCGCGGAAACACCGCGACACATTGCCGACCTGGTGTCCCGGATGCGGGCACTTCACCCCGCTTCAGGCGCTCTACGAGGCTATGGAGCAGCAGCACATCGATTCGAAGGACTTCGTCCTTGTCTCCGGCATAGGCTGTTCCGGCAGGTTCCCCTTCTTCATCAAGGGCTTCGGGCTTCACGCCCTGCACGGCCGCGCGGTCCCGATCGCGACCGGCGTTAAGCTCGCGAATCCCGAACTTGAGGTCGTGATCGTCGGAGGCGACGGCGACGGGGTCGGGATCGGCGGAGGCCACTTCCCGCACGCCGCGAGAAGCAACTTCGATCTGACGTATCTTCTTCTGGACAATGCCATTTACGGGCTCACGAAGGGCCAGACGTCGCCGACTTCCCCGATGGGGATGGTCAGCGCGACTTCGCCTTACGGGAACATTTCGAAGCCACTGAACGCTTCCACAATGGCCCTGACCTACGGCGCCACGTTTGTGGCGAGAGTTTTCTCGCAGGATCGTGACGAGTGCACCCGCCTGATCGGCGAGGCGATGAAGCACAAGGGGTTCTCGCTTGTCCACGTGCTTTCGCCGTGCATCGAGTTCCACAAAACGGTGACCTACGAAAGCGTCCAGAGTGAGGTGGCGAAGCTTCCGTCCGATTACGAACCGACGGACCGCGTCCAGGCGCTGGTGCTTTCGGAGAGCCAGGACCCGATCTACACGGGCCTGTTCCTGAAGGAGGAAGGGCCGACGTATCACGACCGCGTGAACGAGATCGTGAAGAAGTTCGAGGAGCCGGTGAGGGAAGAAGCGATCGTGGTCTAAGCCAGTTCCAAGTTCCAGGTTCAAAGTTCAAAGAAAGTTCACGGTGAGCGTGTCCGAAGCCCGACCGTCAGGGAGGGCTACCGTCGGCACCGCGCGTTTCGTTCGCGTAGCGAACACTGAGTTTAGCCGTGGCCTTCAGGCCACGGGGAGCGTCGCGAACTATCTCCTCAGTCGCGTAGCGACTTTTGAGTGAGCGGTGAGCGTGTTTGATGCCCGACCGTGGGGGAGGGCTACCACCGGCACCGGATCTCTCGTTCGCGTAGCGACGTTACCTGCCGACGATCGCCTTCCTCTGTGACCTCCGTGACGCACTCTGAGACCTCTGTGGTTAAAACCCACTGAACCGACTCGGAGGCTAAGGAGAAGATTGACCACAGAGAGCACTGAGGTCTTCACTGAGGAACACGGAGACCGTTCAATATTAACCTCCGATGTCGCGCAGCGGCGGTTGACATCACGGTACGGAGGTTAGTTCGCGTAGCGAACCTGTATCTTAGCCGTGGCCTTCAGTCCACGGGGAGTGTTGCGAACGATCTCCTCAGTCGCGTAGCGACGTCGCTATCGATTAACGCCGCTACGCGGCTGGGAAGTCTGGTGACCGCCCCGCTGGAAAGGCAGAGCCTTTCCGCACATCACGGCGGCGGAGCCGCAATGCGCTAACCTACCAGACTCAGTCCACTCACCAAACTCAGTCAACTCACAGAACTCGGTCAACTCAGCCGGCTCAGCGCCTGCTAAACGGCTGAATTCCCCGCACTTGCCCGCGGATGAGCACCGGATTCCCTCGATCCGGCGCCGGACAATCCCCCCAACACTAAGTAACACAACGATTTAGAAACGCAGTCGAGAGGCACGTTCGTTGCATTTCCGTCCTGTATAATGGACGCCATCACCGATCCCGCCCGAACTACTGAAAAAACCGGTAACCCGGTAGCCGTCCTCCAGGCCCGCGGGCTGTCGAAGGTCTATCACATGGGCGAGGTCGATGTTCACGCCCTTCGCGAAGTCGATCTGGACCTGTTCGAAGGCGAGCTCGCTGTCCTTCTGGGCGCGTCCGGCAGCGGGAAGTCGACGCTCCTCAACATCATAGGCGGTCTCGACACTCCCACTTCCGGAACTGTTACTTTCCGCGATCACATCCTCACGGAAGCGGACGATGTCGCTCTCACCGAGTACCGGCGCGACCACGTCGGATTCGTTTTCCAGTTCTACAACCTGATCCCCTCGCTGACCGCGCTAGAGAACGTCCAGCTGATAACCGAGATAGCCGTCGATCCTATGGATCCGGCCGAAGCACTGAAGCTGGTCGGCCTAGGCGACCGCCTGCACCATTTTCCCGCTCAGCTTTCCGGAGGCGAACAGCAGAGGGTCGCCATCGCGCGCGCCGTCGCGAAACAGCCGGACGTCCTCTTGTGCGACGAGCCGACCGGTGCTCTCGACTACAAGACCGGCAAGATCGTGCTTGAGGTCATCGAGCGCGTGAACCGCGAGTTGAACACCACGACCGCTGTCATCACTCACAACGAGGCGATCTCGAGGATGGCCGACCGCGTGATACGGATCGGGAGCGGACGGATCGTCTCGATCGAGGCCAACGAAGAAAAGGCGAGTCCGGGAGAACTATCGTGGTGAAGCAACGGCTCAAACTCCTGTCTCCGCTCAACAAGAAGCTCGTGCGCGACATCAACCACCTGCGCGGACAGGTCTTCGCTACCGCGCTCGTCGTCGCCTGCGGCGTCGCTTCATTCGTGGCAATGCAGGCGACCTACGACTCGCTTCTGTTATCGCGCGACACGTACTACTCGCTCTACCGTTTCGCGGATGTCTTCTCATCGGTCAAGCGCGCGCCCGATAGCATTCGCGAGGACATCAGGAAGATCCCCGGAGTTTCCGAGGTGCAGACAAGGGTCGTTTCGAACGTCACGATCGACCTGCCGGACCTTCCCGAACCCGCTCAGGGACGCCTGGTCTCGGTCGACCGCTCGAGTGGTTCTATCCTGAACGGCCTTTATGTTCAGCGCGGACGTGAACTGACAGAAGGAGCCCGAGACGAGGTGCTGATAAGTGGGGCGTTCGCCGAGGCCAACGGGCTGAACCCGGGGGATTCGCTGAACGTGGTGATCAACGGCCGATGGAGAAGGCTGACGATCGCGGGGATCGCTCTTTCACCGGAATACATTTACGAGATACGACCCGGAAGCATATTCCCCGACAACCGGCGGTTCGGGATCCTCTGGATGTCACGGCGGTCCGCCGCGGCGGCGTTCGATATGGAGAACGCATTCAACGACGTATCGCTGACGCTGGCTCCGGGCGCGAACGAGGCGGATGTGATTGAGAAGCTCGATGACGTCCTCGAGACTTACGGCGGAACTGGCGCGATAGGCAGGACCGACCAGTACTCGCATCGATTCGTCTCGAACGAGCTTTCGGAACTGGAGGTTTTCGGGACGTTCATTCCGGCGATCTTCCTCGGCGTTGTGGCATTCTTGCTTCACCTGATACTTTCCAGGCTTGTCGGCATCGAGCGCGAGCAGATCGGCCTCTTGAAGGCGTTCGGCTATTCGAACCGGACCATCGGACTGCACTACCTGAAGCTCGCCGTGCTCGCCATAGTCGGGGGTGTCATTATCGGGATCGCACTGGGAGCGTGGCTCGGATCGGGCATGACCGCACTCTACGCCGATTTCTTCCGGTTCCCTATCCTCGAATTCACCGTTCCCTTTTCCGTCATCGTATGGGCGTTCGCGATCAGCTTCGCCGCCGCGGCGGTCGGCGCGGTCTCGTCGGTCCGAAGGGCGGTCACGACCAGGCCCGCGGAAGCGATGAGGCCGGAACCACCCGCTGATTTCCAGGCGGGATTTCTCGAAAGATCCGGGCTGAATAAGATGTTCTCTGCGGAAGTGCGTATGATCGCGCGCAATCTGGCTCGCCATCCCCTGAAAGCGCTCCTATCCATCGTCGGGATCTCGCTTTCGGTAGCCCTCCTGTTCATAGGCTTCTATTTCTACGACGCCATCAACCGGCTGATCGAGATCCAGTTCAACAGGGTCCAGCTTGAGGACGTCGAGGTCACGTTCAACGAGCCGATGCCCTCCGAAACGCGATACGAACTACTGAATCTGCCCGGCGTGAACCGCGTCGAGACCTACCGCGCGGTGCCTGTGAAACTCCGTTTCGGAAGCCATTCGAGGCGCGCCGGCCTCGTCGGAATGGAGCAGGGCGGCCGCCTAAGGAACATCGTCGACAAGAACCTGCGCGACGTCAGGATCCCGAACGAAGGAATCGTCCTTTCGACCACGCTCGCGGAATCGCTCGGGGCGGCCGAAGGCGACGAAGTCACTGTAGAGGTCACGGAAGGATCGAGGCCCGTTGCGAAAGTGTCGGTCGCGGACACGGTCGAAGAAGCCATCGGGCTCGGCGTGTATATGGATTCGGACGCTCTTCACAGGCTCTTGAAGGAATCGGACGTGGTTTCGGGCGCGTATCTCGAAGTTGACGATAAGTACGCCGAGGAGCTCTACGAAACGCTGAAGAACACTCCTGCAGTGGCGGGCGTGGGAAGGCCTCAGGCGGCGCTGGACAGTTTCAACGAGACCGTCGGCCAGACGATAGGAACCTCGACGGCTTTTTTGATAGGATTCGCGTGCGTGATCGCGTTCGGGGTCGTTTATAACGGCGCCCGGATCGCGCTTTCAGAGCGAGGGCGCGAGCTCGCGAGCCTGCGGGTCCTCGGCTTCACGCGCAGGGAGATCGGCGTGATATTGCTCGGCGAACAGGCGATTTTGACCGGATGGGCGGCTCCCGTCGGCTGGGCGATCGGATTCGTGCTCTGCTTCGCGATAACCCGCGCGATCGACGCCGAGATCATACGTCTCCCGCTTGTCATCAGCACCGCGACGTTTGTTTACTCCTTCCTGATCGTCGCGTTTGCGGCGCTCCTTTCGGGCCTTCTTGTCGCCTGGAGGCTGAGGAACCTGGACCTGATCGAGGTCCTGAAAACAAGGGAATGACCCGATGCCGAAACTGACCCGAAAACACCTGTTCATTGCGCTCGGAGTTATCGCGGCCCTCGCGCTCGCATATTTCGCGTTCTTCCGTGAAGCCGCGGTTTCTGTCCAGACGGGCGAGGCCTCGCGCGGACAACTGATGGAAACGATCGATGCGGAAGGCACCACACGGTATCACGACCGCTACGTCGTCACCGCGCCCGTATCGGGAAAGATGTCGCGCGTAGAGATCCACGAGGGAGCGAACATTCCGCAGGGTTTCCAGATAACCAGGGTCGATCCTTCGCCTCCCAAGACGACCGATCCCAGCCAGCTCAACGAGCCGAGCGTGCTTCCCGCCGCATTTCCCGTGCTGGCGCCCGTTTCGGGCCGCGTGACGCGGGTCTTTGAGACCGGGGAGAAGATCCTGGAGGCCGGGACGCCGATCATCGAGATCAGCAAGCCTTCGAGGCTCGAGCTTGTGATCGACGTGCTTTCCAGGGACGCGACGCGGATAAAGCCGAATATGAAGGTGATCGTCGAGGACTGGGGCGCGGACAAGGAGCCTCTGAGGGCTCGTGTCGCCACGGTCGAACCGAGGGCGTTCACAAAGGTCTCGGCGCTCGGCGTCGAGGAGCAGAGGGTGAACATCATCTGCGAGCTGATCGAGCCGCCGAGAGAGCTCGGAGGAAACTTCCGGGTCGACGCAAGGATCGTGCTCTGGGAAGGAAAAGACGTCCTTCAGATACCTTCGAACGCGTTGTTCCGTTCCGGCGACGACTGGGCGGTCTACGCAATGGAAGGCGGGCGGGCGGCGTTGAGAAAGGTCAGGACCGGGCATCGGTCGCGCGACTCGGTCGAGGTGCTGGAAGGCATCGCGGAAGGCGAGAAGGTAATACTCCATCCCCCGAACACTGTATCCGACGGGACGAAGGTGTCGGACAGTGAGCTGTGAGCAGTAAGCGGTGAGCAGTCTAGCGGCGGGCTTGTCCGTTAAGACTGTAGCGCCACATTCGGCAGCTCCAGGTTCAAAGAAAGTGAGCTGTGAGCGTGTCCGAAGCCCGACCGTCAGGGAGGGCTACCGTCGACACCGAGCGTCTCGTTCGCGTAGCGAACCTGTATCTTAGCCGTGGCCTTCAGGCCACGGGGCGGGGCGGGACCGATTCTCCTAGTCGCGTAGCGACGTGGGAGTGAGCGGTGAGCAGTGAGCAATTAAATCCGGTTTGCGCAACGACGTACCCATTACGGGATCTTCACCCTATCTTCGGATTCCTTCCTTTGTGACCTCTGTGACGCCCTCCGAGACCTCTGTGGTTTAATCATCTGAAAGAATTCAAAACCTAATCAAAGAATTAACCACGGAGAGCACGGAGGTTTTCACGGAGGAACACGGAGGCCGTTCAAAATTAACCTCGGATGTCGCGCAGCGGCGGTTGACATCACGGTACGGAAGTTAGTTCGCGTAGCGAACTCTGAGTTTAGCCGTGGCCTTCAGTCCACGGGAAGAGTCGCGAACGATCCTCCTAGTCGCGTAGCGACGTGGCTGTGGATTGACGTCGCTACGCGACTGGGAAGTCTGGGGACCGGCCCGCCGGAAAGGCATAGCCTTTCCGCACACAGGGGCGGCGAAGCCGCAATGCGCTAACCTACTGCATTAGTCACAACTTCATCTGACATTCTCGACGAAACAGGTTAAACTGCTTCGTCATTTTATAGGAGAATGTTAACGATGACTACGGAACAGAAAATCATCAAGAACAAGTTGGGACTACTGAAGCTGGC
>JAGFIQ010000143.1 GCA_024103495.1 Aridibacter famidurans | reverse complement strand
AAAGCGACCTTTTCATTCAGCTTCGAGAAACTGCAGATCTATTCGCGGGTACGGGCCAAAGTGTCTATGCGGCGAAACTCGATCCGGGTGTATCTGCATATGCCTGCAGGTTGAAGGCAAAGATCGGCTCGCGGCCTACGTCCGCCGGCAAACCGATCGCAATCTTGTTGTAAGTATCATGGAGCAGAACGTTTCAGAACTTTCGGGTGCCAGGGTTCCCGGTCGAACCCAGCTCGCAGTCCGCTTGTTTATCACCTGTTGGATCGTCTACGGTCTGCACTTCGCCACGAACATCCCTCGCGAGGTGTTCCCGGCTCTTTCGCTCGGTGACCACTGGTCGTTCCGTGTTGACGAGTACGGCGGGATGCACAACGACATCTTCAATGCAGACGATGTGGACGGATTGAGAAATGATGAAGGCCGATGGGGTTACCATATCGGGAACAATCCGGGCGTCTCAATGCTGGCCGCGATACCCTACACGATCGCCAAGCCGGTGATAGATCTGGTCGATAACAAGGTAAAGGAAAGCAGGAAGGCGTCCGGGGCTGAAGAACCGCCCAAATACGATACCCACTGGCCCATGGCCCAGCAATTCTATGCAGAGGCCTACAGAAGGGGGCTGGACGTCAAGCTCGCGCTCGGATCGTGGGTGATGCACGCGTTCCTTATGGCCCCGAGTTCGGCGCTTGGGGCTGTCGCGATCTTCCTTTTGCTTGCTCACCTGATGCAGGATAACCGATGGGCGCTCGGGCTGGCGCTTTTATATGCATTCGGTACCCCCGTCTTCTTCAGAACAGGCTTCCTGAATCACAACCTTATGCTTGGTCACATTGCGTTTATTGGAATGATGACCCTTTGGAATTTCAGGAGAGATGAAACAGTCGGCACAAACCGGGTCCGTGCCGCGGTATGCGGCCTGACGGGCGGAACCGCGATACTGTTCGACTACAGCGGAGTTATCGTTGCAGCCGTGCTCTTTGCTTACTGCGCTCTTAAGAGATATTTCGAGAGAGGCGCTTACGACTCATTCGTACATTCGGTAAGTTTTGGATTGGGAGCGCTTCCGCCGATCCTTCTGCTGTGGTTCTACCAGTGGGCGAGCTTTGGGAATCCGTTCCTTCCGGGGCAGCATTGGATGCCTCCAGTGGAATGGATCGAGCTCGGATATCAGGGCTTTGGCGCGCCCCAGCCGGAACTATTCGTAATGCTCGGCTTCGATTACCGATTCGGTCTGTTCGTCGCTTGCCCCCTGTTCATTCTTGCGGCGGTCAGCCCGTTCTTGGAGCGCAATGACCGGAAGTTAAGGATCGGGGCGCTGGAATTCTGGACATTGATCGCGATGACGGTTACGTTATGGGTCTTCTTTAGCGGAAGCAACTACACCAAGCTTCAGTTCAACACCGGGATCAGATACCTCGCACCCGTGTTTCCTTTTCTCTTCATACCGGTAGCAATGGTGCTGAGAAGGCTGCCCGCCAGGCTGGTCTGGCTTATAGGGATCTTCTCTGTCGCTTTGGCCTGGGCCACCGCGATGTACAGGGACGTCGAACGAGGACTGGGCGTAGCAGATCCGGTCGTGAGAACTGCATTGGGCGGTTTCGAACTTCCGGCTATCAGAACCGTCTCGAACATGGAAGCTTTCCAGCACCTGATACCTGACGGGGCTTCTTCGCTCGCGCTGCTGTTGTTCGGAGCCGTTCTGGTAGCTTATATCTGGGCGCCCCTGTTTCCCTGGATCTTCAGAAGGCAGCGGTCGGAGGCAATATGATGAGCGAATTGAAGACGATCTCCCTTGTTGCGCCCGTGTACAACGAGGAAGAACTGATTGAGACGTTCTACGCCAGGGCGAGCGAGGCCCTGAAGTCCATATCAGATATCGAGTACGAGATCGTTATGGTCGATGACGGCAGCAGCGATTCGTCGTATGCCAAATTGCTCAAGATCGCCAAGGCAGATTCCCGGGTGAAGCTCGTTAAATTCTCAAAAAACTTCGGGCATCAAAAGGCGATCACTGCGGGCATCGATATGGCTTGCGGAGATGCCGTTGTGATCATCGACGCCGATCTGCAAGACCCTCCTGAGGTGATCGAAGAATTCGTACGAAAATGGAACGAAGGGTATGACGTCGTTTTTGGCAAGCGAACAAAAAGAGACGGCGAGAGTTTGCCCAAGAGACTTACCGCCTGGACCTATTATCGGTTCTTGCGGTTCGTCACCCAAAGCGATATCCCGGCCGATGTCGGTGACTTCCGACTGATG
>JAGFIQ010000060.1 GCA_024103495.1 Aridibacter famidurans | reverse complement strand
CCGACAAGGAGCGAGATCACAGACCTGTCCGCGGCAGCGTATCTATGCACGGCGAAGGCAACTCCGAGATGAAGAGAGGCGTTTCCCGCGGTGATCAGCCCGAGCGCGTTCGAAAGGACCTCGTGATCGTCGACGATCGCGTAAAGGAATCCGTAATAAACGAATGCATTTGCGATCACCAACGCGGCATTTTCAAACGCGAACTGCTTTCCTTCCAGGAGTTTGTAAACGATGAACGTAGCGTAGAAGATGCCGAAGAAGAGGAAAGAGAACACCAGCGCCAGCGAGAAATGCTCTTCCGGATAGTATCTGAACTGGAACCATACGAGGAAGATCGTCCAGGTAAGCAAGAAGGAAGAGTAGAATAGCGACCGCCAGTACCTCGCAACCGACACCGCGAGTATGCCCGCGTTGATCACCGACATATAGCCAAAAAGAAACGCGACCCGGCCCGATTCCTCGCTGAGGAGGAACGGGACCGCGTACGCGCCCACAAGTCCTATGTGAGCGATCACAACCCTTTCGTACCTGATGGCGGCGAAAACCGTGAACACGGTGAAAAGCGCCATCAGAGCAAATGCCAGGGCCTGCGGGATAAGGGAGTAGTAGTCGTATGCGGCATACGATATGAAATAGAAGATCGCCATCGCACCGCTTAGCAGTACGGCGCTGAACCGCTCGTAGCGTTCCCTGAGCCTGATCGCGAAGAACAAGAGGCCGGCGCCCACGATATAACCGAACACGATCCTCATTACGGGAGTGATCCAGCCTCTGTCGATCGCGTACTTGGCGCCGATCGCGACCCCCAGGATCGTGATCGCGATACCGATCTTGCTTATCAGATTACCGCCGACCCATTCCTCCAGGTTCGCGGTCCTGACGGGAAAAGATCGTGCCGTTTCGGCCGGTTCGTATTCGAACGTCGGACCGGATATCTCGGGCGCGGATGTTTCCGGGCGCGAAGCGGCGGTTTCCGGGCTCTCATGAGCTGTGTGCGCATCCGCTTTCGGCAACGGCGCTTCAGAAGCAGAAGGTTCCGGGGCGATCGAATCCCTCAGCTCGGCGATCTCCCTCCGGATCTGAACGATCTCGCCGGCAAACTCCCCGTGCCGGCGCACGAGTTCCTCCAACCGGTTCCGGAGCCGTTCGATCCTTTCTTCCTGGTTTGCCATCGGGAATGTCTTGAAGCGAATCTCTCAACCGTCGATTCGCGAGGAACTTTATCCTTAAAAGGGTTGGGGGTAAAGGCTTTTGTTGAAAAGGCGAACATCACATACTATCTAGTTTTGCCGCCTGCCGCCCGGTTCTCATCTCCGGCCGGATCGAACTCGAATCATCGTTGAGAGGCACTGGAAACCAAGTGAAAAGAACAATAAAGGCTCCGACCGGAACCGAACTGACCTGCAAGAGCTGGCTGACTGAGGCCGCCTACCGGATGATCCAGAACAACCTCGACCCGGAAGTCGCGTTCGATCCCGACAACCTGATCGTGTACGGAGGCCGCGGAAAAGCGGCCAGGAACTGGGAGAGCTTCGACAAGATCCTCGAATGTCTGCGCGAGCTTGAGGACGACGAAACGCTTCTGGTCCAGTCGGGTAAGCCGGTCGGCATCTTCAAAACGCACACCGACGCGCCGAAGGTCCTGCTCGCGAACTCGAACATCGTCCCGCACTGGGCGACGCAGGAACAGTTCGACGAATACGAGCGCGAAGGCCTGATGATGTACGGCCAGATGACCGCCGGAAGCTGGATCTATATTGGCACGCAGGGGATCCTGCAGGGGACTTATGAGACCTTCGGATCTCTCGCACGGCAGCACGGATGGGGGTCTTTGAAAGGGAAGTTCGTCCTGACCGCCGGGCTCGGCGAAATGGGAGGCGCGCAGGCGCAGGCGATCACTTTCAACGGCGGTGTAGGGCTGCTCGTCGAGGTCGATCCGTGGAGGATCGAGAGGCGTTTGAAGCTGAAGCAGGTCGACCGCGGCTCGGAGGATCTCGACGAGGCGCTCGAGATCGTTCAGACAGCAGCCGCGAACGGAGAAGCGCTTTCCGTCGCTCTGCTCGGCAATGCGGCGGAAGTCCATCACGAGATCCTCGAACGCGGGATCGTCCCTGACGTCGTCACCGACCAGACCTCCGCCCACGACGTTCTCTACGGATACATCCCTGCGGGGCTTTCGATCGAAGAGGCCGAAGAATTAAGGAAGTCCGATCAGGCGGAATACGAGCGGCGCGCGATGGACTCGATGGGACGCCACGTTGAGGCGATGCTCGAATTCCAGAAGCGCGGAGCGATAGTCTTCGATTACGGCAACAACCTGCGCCAGAGGGCCCTCGACAACGGCGTCTCGAACGCGTTCGATTATCCGGGCTTTGTGCCGGCATACATCCGGCCTCTCTTCTGCGAGGGGAAGGGCCCGTTCCGATGGGTCGCGCTTTCGGGCGAGAAAGAGGACATCTACCGGACGGACGAGGCGATAATGAATCTCTTTCCGGAGAACGATCACCTTTCGCGGTGGCTGACGATGGCGCAGGAGCAGGTCGAGTTCCAGGGGCTTCCGGCGAGGATCTGCTGGCTGGGGTATGGCGAGAGGGCGAAGGCGGGATTGAAACTGAATGAAATGGTCGGCTCTGGAGAACTGAAGGCGCCGATCGTGATCGGGCGAGATCACCTTGACTGCGGGTCAGTAGCCTCTCCGAACCGCGAGACCGAAGCAATGAAAGATGGTTCTGACGCGATCGCTGACTGGGTTTACCTGAACGCGATGATAAACGCTGTCGGCGGCGCGACCTGGGTCAGTCTTCACCACGGAGGCGGGGTAGGTATCGGGTATTCGCTGCACGCGGGACAGGTGATCGTCGCGGACGGGACTCCGGAGGCGGCGAAAAGGATCGAACGCGTGCTGACCACAGATCCCGGGATGGGAGTGATCAGGCACGCCGACGCGGGCTACGAAGAGGCGATAGAATTCGCGGAAAGGAACGGAGTCCGGGTGCCGATGAGATAGTGAGCTTTGCGCCTCCGCGCCTTTGCGGTTTGTTTTCTCTTACCGCGGAGGCGCTGAGGCGCAGAGAAGACTAGCGAGTTGATACAACCAGGTGTTGCGGAGTCGGCGGAAGCGGGATCTGGACGTTGTTCTTAAATCCGGCGTCCCTGAACATCTTGTCGAGCTCCCTGAAAGTAAACGCATCGCCTTCCGGGGTCGTCGCCAGCATCACTGCCGCGAACAGAGCCTCGCCCGGAGGTGACACGCGGTCGTCGTTCGGTATGAACTCGAGCGTGATGATCTTTCCGTCCGGGTTCAGGCTCTTTCCGATCTTTTCGATCAGAGCCGTGTTCGTTTCGGCGTTGAAGTGGTGCAGGAAGTTCGTCAGCAGCACAACGTCGTATCCCTCGCCGAACTCCACCTCGAACGCAGATCCCTCGATCGTGTGGTATCTGTCCGATATCCCGAACTTCGCAGCGTTCTCGACCGCCACCGGCAGCACGTTCTTCCAGTCCAGGCCATAGATCTGCGCGTTCGGATATTTCTCCCCGATCTTGATCCCGAAGATCCCGTGGCTCGCTGCGATGTCCAGCACTTTGACGGGCATGTCCTTGTCGTAATCGAGCACGTCCGCGATCGCCATCGCGGCCGGCATCATCATCGGCATCATCCCGTGCGCGAAGTCGATCCATACGGGGTCCTCAAAACCGAGCGTTCCCTCGTCCTCGATCACGGTGCCTCCCTTCACAGCCGCCTCGTCTATTCTCCTGAATCCTTCCGTCAGCTTGGGAGTCAGGAGGAACCTGACGGCGTCGCCGAGATAGGCCTTTGAATCTTTGGTAAGGAACTTCTCGGACACTTCGGTCAGCTTGTACGTCCCGTTCTGTTTTGTAAGGAAGCCGAGAACCGTCACCGTGTCGGCGAGTACCCGGCCGCCTTTTACCGAGGTTCCGCAGGCGGACGCGATATCTTCAGCGGTGCTTCCTTCGTGCTTAATGTTTGAGAAAAGGTCCAGCCGAATGCAGGCGGCAAGCGTGTGCGCCGACTGATAGCCGTTAATCGTTTCGAAGATCAAGAACGGCGATACTTCTTTTGCGGGTTCCATAAACAGTGCTTCTCCTTATAGGGCTGTTATCTGCGGAGCATCATATCCGCGTTGGGCTTAAATGCAAGCAGTTCATTTTCCTAACGCGAAAAAGGCGACGAACCCGTACCACGCGTTCCGAATCACAGCGCGAAACCGAGCCTTTGGTATAATCCCTTTGAATTCTCAGTATCTCCCGGAGCGGCAATCCCCGCCGGATGGACCGATGAAAGCTTCAAGAATTTTCGCCGCATTCGCCGTCTGCCTTCTCGTGCTGACCCACGCTTTCTCACAGTCCGGACGGAGGATCAAGACCCAGCCCACGCCCGCACCGATCGTACCTGCGGAAGATGGTTATTCCGAATCGAGGCCGTACAAGCCAGTCAAGATCTATCCTCCGAACTACAGGCGTCCGGGAAGCGATAAAGAGGAAGAAAAAGCTGCGCCGGCCGTTGAATCGACCGACGATCCGGACGTGATCAAGATCGAGGCGACGCTGGTCAACATCCCCGTTTCGGTCTACAACCGCGACGGACTTTATGTTTCGGGACTCCGCGAGGAACAGTTCGAGATATACGAGGACGGCAAGAAACAGGAGATCGCGTATTTCGGCATCAACGATCAGCCCGTCACCGTCGCGCTCCTTCTGGACACAAGCCCATCGACCGATCTCAGGATCGACGACATACGCGCCGCGGCGAAAGCATTTGTTCGCGAACTGAACGACGAGGACAGCGTGCTCGTAGCGGAGTTCGACGGCGACGTGCAGGTGCTTACGGAAGTGACGCGCGACCGGAACAAGATCTTTAAGGCTATCGATGAGGCCGATTTCGGGGGCGGGACCGCGCTATACGACGCGGTCGAGTTCGCACTTACTAAAAGGCTCAACAAGATCGAGGGCCGGAAAGCTATCGTGCTGTTCACCGACGGCGTTGACACGGTCTCGAGAGGCGCCGACTACGGCGAGAACCTGATCGACGCCGAAGAGTCCGAGGTCGTGATCTTCCCTATCTACTACAACACCTTCCTAGACAACCGAATGGGCGGCGGCGGCGTGATGACCTCGCCGTTCCCGATCCCGACCGGCGGGATCCTCAATCCGCAGCCAAGGGGCACGCGTCCGGAGGACTACGCCCTTGGAAAACAGTATCTTGACGACCTTGCCGCCTACACCGGCGGAAGGGTCTACAACGCGGGAAGTTCAAGGTTCGGTCTTCAATCGACGTTCGAGGCCATCGCGGAGGAACTCAAGCGGCAATACCAGGTCGGGTACTATCCCGCCGAGGAAGGGAAGCCCGGCGAGCGAAAGAAGATCAAGGTCCGTGTTTATCGCCCGAACCTGATCGTCCGCGCGCGGGACAGTTATATTGTCGATTGAATTTGGTTTTAATTGTTTTCTCTTTCACCAATTTATAGGACATCAGTTGCCCCCGGCTTCAGACGGGGGGCAACTGATTACCAATGATTTCCTTGGTCGCCGGCTCCGTAGGAGCCAAATGTCTGTAGCACGGATCTGCGAGAAAAAGCCCCAGCCCCATCGGGGCTGATCGTTTTCTGTCATCATTGCGCTCCTAACGGAGCGCGGGCCATTTCGCGGATCGCATTTCTACAGACATCGGGCTCCTAGCGGAGCCATTCATTCCTTCTCAAGCGGGTCCTGCTGACAATCCAAGCGCTCTTCTTGGGCACCGGCTCCGCAAGAGCCATTCGCATCGGTGCAAGCGGGTGACAACTGATTACCAAAAATCTCCTCGGCCGCCGGCCCCGTAGGAGCCAAATGTCTGTAGCACGGATTCCGGAGAAAAAGCCGCAGCCCCATCGGGGCTGAATGTTTTTGAACATGCATTGCGCTCCTAGCGGAGCGCGGGCCATTTCGCGGATCGCAATTCTACAGACATTGGGCTCCTAACGGAGCCGATGAAGTCCTCCTGGCGCCATCGTCGCTCACCGACCCTTTACAAGTGTGACAATCAGCCGCGCCTGTTATAATGTCCCGCATATCCGTTGTTCGCTTGCTTGTTCCTTGCGATACCACCAAGAAAAACTTCGAAATCGAAAATGAGGTTTGAGCGAAAGCTTCGTCAGAGCTGACCTCTTGTCCGGTGTCTCTTATCTTGAGAGACAAGAACCACAATGAAGAAATCGACCCCCCTACGCGTTATTCTCTTATCCGTCCTCCTTGCGCTCGCTTCCGCGACACTGCTTGCCCAGCAGCCTACGGGCTCGATCTCGGGGCATGTCTCGGATCAAACCGGAGCCGTCATACCGGGAGCGACGATAACCGTTACGAGCGCGGTTAGAAATTTCAAACGAACTGTCGTTTCAAATGCGAACGGATACTACGTCCTATCTAATCTTCCGCCTGGTGATTATGAAATCACCGTAGTTGCTGCTGGCTTTAAGACAGAAAAGTCTGCTACTAACCTTTCTATAATTGCGGGAGAGTCTAAGACATTAGATCCTGTAATGATCGTTGGCGACGTCGGCGAACAGGTCATTAACTTGATCTGGGAAGTGCCAATGATCGATAGCAATGATGCATCGATCGAATCAGCCATCGAAAGCGAGGAAGTCGAGAATCTTCCGCTCAACGGCAGGAACTTTCTCGAACTCGCGTTTCTCACTCCCGGTACCGCGCCCGCGCCGAATTTCGATCCTACAAAGGCCAACACGGTCCTCGTTTCGTCCGTCGGCGGGATAGGCCGCGGCGGGAGCGTCCTCGTAGACGGAACCGACAACAACGACGATGTCGTCGGCGGTCCCCTCGTGAACGTTTCGCAGGATTCGGTCCAGGAGTTCCAGGTCGCGACGAACCGTTTCTCGGCTGAGTACGGGCGATCGGGCACCTCGGTCATCAACGTCGTGACCAAGCGCGGGAGCAACGAACTTCACGGCTCGTTCTCGTTCTTCGAACGCGACAAGGTGCTTCAGGAACTTCCCGCGACCTTCGACCGCACGCTTGACGCTCCCCCGTTCGACCGCCAGCAGTACTCGTTCACTCTCGGCGGGCCGTTCATCACGGACAAACTTTTCGGTTTCGGAGCGGTCGAGTACCGGGACCAGGACGGCGCGGTCCTCGTGGGGATCCGCGACGTCGCGGCGCAGACGATCCGCAGGGGATTCGCCGAAGCGCCTCTCAAGAATCTGCTTCTTAACTCGCGGGTCGATGCCCAGCTGGATGATGACAACCAGGTCACGTTCCGTTACACGTTCGAAGATCAGGACGCGACCGGCCAAAGCCAGCTCGACCGCGCGCTGGGTTCCGCATCGTACAGGCAGGCGCTAAAGAACCGGTTCCATTCGTTCGTCGCTGACTGGTCGTACGTGATAAACGCGAATGCGATCAACATCCTGAGCTTCAGCATCAACAACTTCGACAACTCCACAGACCCCGTCTCGACCGGCGTCCAGCTCACGTTCCCCAGCCTGCTCGACGGGTCTAGCTTCCGCGTGCCGCAGGCGACAAAGCAGAACCGCATACAGATCGCGGACACGTTCACGTACGTCGGCGGAAACCACGTGCTGAAGTTCGGAGCCGAGTTTCAAAAGATCGACTCGAGCCTGTTCCTGGGCGTCTTCCGCGAGGGCAGGATCGAGTTCGTGCAGGACTTCGCGGACTTCGACCGCAACAACGATGGGCAGATCAACGACTCGGACCTCCTTTTCGCGGTCACCCTCCGCAGCCAGATCCCCGATCAGCCGCTCGATCTTCCGGACGTCGACAACAACTACTTCGCGTTCTTTGTCCAGGATGACTGGCGCGTGACGCCGAAGCTCACCCTGAACGTGGGCCTGCGGTACGAGTTCGACACGAACGTCAAGAACGTCTCCGGTTACGACAACATCAACCCGCTCGTCGCCGGTTTTTATCAAGGTGACCGCTCCGCCGACTACGACAATTTCGCACCGAGGGTCGGGTTCAACTACGCGCCGTTCGACGGCGAGCCGTTTGTCATCCACGGCGGATACGGTATCTATTACGACCGTGTGGTGCTTCAGCTGATAACGCTGGAAAGAGGCCTCGACGGGCGCGCGCTTCCGGTGGCGGTTCGGGCAGGGAATGCTCTGACAGACCCGATGGGCGTTCCTATCTTTCTCGATGAGAACGGCCGTTTTCTTCCGTTCGCGCCGACGCTCGAGAACCCGTTTTCCGGCTTCATACTTCCGGGCGCGGGAGCTTCGGGGATCAACATCATCGACAACGATCTCGAGAACCCTATGATCCAGCAGTCGAACCTGGGTTTCGAATGGGAGTTCATCGACGATTTCGTCGTTCGCGCCGACCTTGTCCATAATTTCGGTACGCAATTCATCATCGGCAGGAACATAGGCGTCGTGGACAACCCGGTCGTAGGCGGACCGGACCGCGTCGTTAACCTCGAATCCAGCGTGAAGTTCTTCTACGACGGCCTGCTTGTGAGCTTCGAGAAACGGTTCGCGGACAAGTTCGGTTTCCGCGCCTCGTACACGCTCTCGAAGGCCTTCAACTACTCGAACGACGACCAGATCCCGTTCGCGAACGGCCCGATAGATCCCAATGATCTTCAGCGCGAGTTCGGCCCGACTCCGAACGACCAGCGCCACAGGTTCGTCCTTTCCGGGACCGCCGAATTGCCTTGGCAGATAAGGATCTCGCCGATCCTCACGCTCGCGACCGGAGTGCCTATGGACATCATCCTTCCGGACGGATCCTCCCGGGTCCCTCTGCTTCAAAGAAACGCAGGGGGAAGGATCTTCGACGACGCTTCCGACCTGAACGCGTTCATTCAGAACGTGAACGCAAACGGGGGTATAAACGGAAACCCGCTGCCTTTGGCGCCTTCGAACGCTCGGTTTAGCGATTCGTTCAGCGCGCTCGATGTAAGGATCTCGAAGACGTTCACCTTCCGCGAGCGGTTCAGGCTGGAGCCTCTCGTTGAGGTCTTCAACGTCTTCAACACGACGAACATACTCGGCGTCTCGAACACGAATTACTCCGGATTCGGAAACGTGCTCGGGACGGAAAGCTTCGGGCGGCCTTTGACGACCGCCGGAGGCGTTTTCGGCTCCGGCGGCCCCAGGGCCGTTCAACTGGGCGTTCGATTCAATTTCTAAAGCCTTGGCAGAGAATCTAAAACGACAATTCGGACTCTGGACCGCGTCGGCGCTGATCGTCGGGCAGGTAATCGCTGTCGGCATCTTTCTGACCCCGGCGGGGATGGCGAAATCCGTACAATCCCCGTTCTGGCTGTTCGCGATCTGGATCGTGATCGGCCTCGCGACGTTGTGCGGAGCGCTCTCCTACGCCGAACTCACCGCGAGGTTTCCCGAAGCGGGCGGCCCGTACGTCTTCCTCCGCGAGGCTTACGGAAAGGCGACGGCGTTCCTTTTTGGATGGGTGGTGCTGCTGGTCATCGATCCGGGCCTGACCGCGATCTTCAGCGTCGGGCTTGCGGGATATTTCTCGTACATCGTCCCGATGACACAGCCGGCGCAGACCGCGCTCGCGATCGCCACCGTGGTCGCCGTAGGGATGATCAACATACGCGGTGCGAGGCTTGGCGCGGGCGTCCTCAACGTGCTGATAGTGCTGAAGATAGGTTCGCTGCTGGCGCTGATCGTGATCGGGTTTCTGGGCGGATTTGGCGACTGGGGGAACTTCGATCCGTTCTTCGCCGCGCCGCCGGACTGGACCGCGGCCCTGATCGGCGGATCGGTCGGCGCTTACTTCGCTTTCGCCGGCTGGTGGGAGGTTTCAAGGATTGCGGGCGAGGTCGAGGAGCCTTCGAAGAATCTTCCGAAGGCCCTCGCGATCGGCGTCGGTACGATAACAGTGATCTACACGCTCACGAGCGCTGTGTTCTATTATCTGGTTCCCGTCGAGAAGGTCGGGGACGAGACGACCTTCGCGGCTCAGGCGGGCGCGGCGCTGTTCGGAGCGCTCGGCGGAAAGGTCTTCGCGGCGCTGGTCGTGATCTCGGTCCTTGGGACGATCTTTGCGTACCTTATGGCCTCGCCCAGGCTCTATTTCGCGATGGCGAAGGACGGCCTGTTCTTTCCTTCGTTCGGGAAACTCCACGAGAAGTGGGAGACGCCCCATAGGGCGACGCTGATCCAGATGGCTCTGGCGTGCCTTTTGATCGTGAGCGGCTCGTTCGACCAGATCGTCTCGTATTTCTTCTTCGTCGCGATCGTTTTCATAATGATCATCGTCGGCGGGCTGTTCGCCATCGACCGTACGGACAAGAGCGGGTACGTGACGCCCCTGTTCCCTCTGACGCCGGTGATCTTCATACTCGTCACGGGCTTCGTCGCTGCGATGCTGCTACTGCGCGATCCTGTCCAGAGCCTGCTCGGAGTAGGCATAGTGCTCGTTGGAATACCTGTATACCTGATCGTGTTCAGAAGAAGTTAACCGCAGAGAACGTGGAGATTTCTAAACGCGAAGGTCGCTAGGGACGCAAAGGAAGTTACGGCTACTACGAATTGATGAACTTGTCGCAATATCTTTGAAAGTCTAAGCCGCTTTAAGGGGAATAACCCAAAACTCTTAGCGTCCTTCGCGTCCTTTGCGTTTACCCCTCCCTAAAAATCTCTGCGTTCTCTGCGTTCTCTGCGGTTATTCTCTCTTCATTGATGGGTTGGACACTTCCCGAACTCGTAACTAAACTAACTTCCCATGGCCTGGATAAAGACGATCAAGCCCGAGGATGCCGACGGCGAACTGCTCGAACTGATGCAGAAGGTCCGTTCGACCTATCCGAAGGAGTACGGCACCGTCCACCCTTCGACGATTCCCGTCGACGAGTCGATCATCGAATCGCACACGCTGATCCCGGACGCGATGTATCACGCGTTCATGCTGCTCAGCACGCTTTTCCGCGACGACCTTCCGCTGGAAAGGCGCCAGCAGGAGATGATCGCGACTATAGTGTCCGAGACAAACGACTGCTTTTACTGAGTGGAATCTCACGCAGAGTTTCTGCGT
>JAGFIQ010000085.1 GCA_024103495.1 Aridibacter famidurans | reverse complement strand
GGTGAATCGGGTATCGCCGCATCATTCCCTGAAATGCGTGAGATCGAGGTGATGGCTCCGGCCGCGGACGAGACGTGGATCGGGGATCTTGTCGGTGCAAGCGCGTCCGAGACCGATCTGAACGGTGACGCGGGATTTGTGGCTCGTGCTTTTGCGGCTCCTCAAAGAGCCGGCGTGAGCGGGTCGCCGTGTTTTGTGATCCTTGACGGGCTTGAGAACACACTTCTGCTCGAGGGTGGATCGAAGCTGACCGAGCTTCTCGGACGTATCTATTCGACTGCCGAATCCCGTGTCGTGCTTGCGGGACTGCGCGGCTTCATTGAAGAAGAAACCAACCGGGGACGTCTTTCGCTGCCTTCCGCTGCAAGGCTTTCAATCGAAGAGCTCGATTTCGAAAGCGCCGGAAAATTGTTCGAGAGGATCGCGCGGTCGGCTGGGATCGAACAATCCCAGCAGGCGAGGGACCTGACTGTAACTGTCCTTGGCGCACGTACCGAGTTCGTGAAGGCGTTGGTCGCGCGGGCCGCTGAAACGGGCGCGCCGCTGCGCAATTTCAAGGACGTGCTTACCTGCTATCACGAATCGCTTATGAACGGCCGTCTCGGCGGGCATTTTGACGAGATCCTGCAGTCTGCCGCGCTCCCGGGCCGGAGAACGGAGCTCGTCGAACTGATCGAGGCGATGACCGCAGGCGGGAGACCCACGACACCTACGCCTGCCTGGCAAAGCCGCCTTCGCTCGCCTGAGGCGCTTCGCTATCTGGAGGTCAACGAACTCATCCAGGTGAAAGCGGGATCGGTCACAGTTTCCGGATCACCCGTGCTTGAGGACTACTCGTCGGCGAGGTACCGCACGGAAGTGCTTGGGGAACCGGCAGCAAGGGTGATCGCCCGCGGACTAGGAGAGGGTCTGAAGAAGGCCGCCGGCGCGATGTCCTCGCATTACAGAAAGAGCCTCGCGATCGGAGTGGCGGACATCCTGTCGATGTTCGACTGCCAGGAAGTGCCGACCGCTCTGCTTGATTACGGGCTCTTCAGGGAATCGTACAAGGGCGGAGACCTCGCGAAGATGCTTTCGGCAATGCGCGAGGATCTTGAGAAAGTGAAGCTGCCGCAGATCTTCCATTCGGACGCCGCATCGGAATTCTATCCGAACATCTCCGGCCTGATCGAAAACGAGCGGGCAGCGATCGCATTCGGTTTTGAACACGCCGAGTATGACGACGAGAACGAAATACTCTGGCTTGCGGCGGAGATCGACTCGAAGCTCGAGGCAAGCGAGGAACTTACGACGTTCTGGTGCGACCGGCTGGAGATGGTGGCTGTCGCCAACAACATAGACCGTTTCAGGATCTGGCTCGTAGCCCCCGAGGGTTTCTCGCCGGCCGCTCTTGAGGTCCTGCACGCACGCCACGCGATCGGCTCCTCAAAGGCGCAGGCGCGGATGCTTCGGAATTTCCTCGAGAAGGGTTCCCTCGAGAACGGCGATACCGAGCCTGAGAAGTTTTCGCTCGAGATCCCGATGGGCGACGACACCGAGCTGATCGCAGCGCATTCGGTCGAAGACATTGCCAGAAAAGCGGGATTCGGTACCAGCGAGATCAATCAGATAAAGACGGCGCTTGTGGAAGCCTGCATCAACGCGGCTGAGCATTCGCTGAGCCCCGACCGGAGGATCTCCGTCGACGTGATCTCTGCCGAGGACTCTCTGACCGTCAGGGTATCGAACCGCGGCGTGAAGTTTGAGAAGCCTTCCGAGGAATCCGGCCAGGAATCCGAAGAACGCCGGGGCTGGGGCCTGAAACTCATCCGGTCGCTGATGGACGACGTGCGTTTCGAGAGGGTCGACGACGGCGCGAAGATCGTGATGGTGAAGAACCGTAAGTCCCCGGCGAATGCGGCGGACGGTTAGCGGCGCGAGGTACGATAGGCTTCAGCCTGTCGAACTCCCCCGTTTTTCCGCGCGTTCGCGCGGCGCAAACTGAAGTTCACGGTACCTCGTTACTTCCTGTCCTGAAGATCAGACCTGACGATCGTCCACACAAGGTAGATCCCGCTTCCGGCCGCTAGAACGAATAGGATGAATGCAAGGCCCGGATAGCCGAGGATCTTGAACTCCGTGTCGATATTCGTGAGCATCGAGGCGCCGATTATCAACGCCGCGAGAACGAGGCCCATCGCGATCCGGTTCGCTACCTTCTGAAACCCCAAAGTTAGCGTTCGTTCGTCGATCGCGTCCACATTCAGTTTGAGCTCGTTCCTGGCGATCGTCTCGAGGATCCGGTCCACGCGCTCAGGGGTCTTTTCGATCAGGTGCTTAAGTTCGAGCGCGCCGCTCAAAGCGGCTCCGGGCGAAAGGCCGTCCGACATACGGGTCGCTGCGATCTTCGCCGCACGCTTCCTGATAACCGAGGTGGGGGCGAAGCCCGGATCGAGCAGTTCGACGACCTTGTCCATGTTCAGGAGCGTCTTCGCGATCAGAGTGAATTCCATCGGCAGCCTGAAGCCGCAGTCTGCGGAGATGCGCGTTATCTCGAGGACGATCTTTCCCGCTTTCAGATTTCCGACTCCCGAGCCCTTGTGCGCGGCGACCAGGTCCGAGACCTCGGACGTAAACCGCTCCTCGTCGAAGTCATCCTTCCTTTCACCGCTCTTGAGAGCATAGGCCGCCGCGTCGTCTCCCCTGCCCTCGCTCACTGCCAGGAGAAGATTAAGAAGATGGTCCCTGAATTTCGGATCAAGATGTCCGGTCAGGCCCAGGTCGAGGAGGACGATCTGGTTCGAATCGGTGATCAGGACATTTCCGGGATGAGGGTCGGCGTGGAAAAAGCCGTCGACGAGCATCTGTTTCAGGTAGCCTTCGAAGAATTCCGAAGCCAGTTCCTCCCCTTCCACCTCGATCATTCCGAGCTTTCCGATCTCCGTGATCTTCTTGCCTCCGACGTACCTCATCGTCAGCACGCGCAACGTGCAGAGGTCCGTGACCGGCTCCGGTACGATCAATCGTTCGAAGTCCTTCAGGTTCTCGCCGAGCAGCGACAGGTTCGAGGCTTCCCGGGAATAATCCAGTTCCTGAAGCAGAGACTTCCGGAGCTGCCGGACTATTCTCGTGATCTCGTACTTGCGTCCGAACTCAGTATTGCTGTCGATGGCTTCCGCGATAGCCTCGAACGCCTCGAGGTCCCTTCGGAACGCAGAGCCGATTCCCGGCCTTTGGACCTTTACGACCACGGGGCGGCCGTCGCGGGTCTTCGCCCTGTGAACCTGGCCGATCGAGGCGGCCGCGACCGGGCGCTCCTCGAACTCGGGAAAGATCTTGTTCGGCCCGACCCCGAACTCCTCTTCGAAGATCTTCTTTACTTCTTCGAACGGAAAAGGCTCGACGTCGTCCTGAAGTCTTTCAAGCGCCGAAAGATATTCCTTTTTGAACAGGTCGGCACGGGTTGAAAGAAACTGGCCGAGTTTTATGAACGCCCCGCCAAGTTCTTCGAGGTCCTTTGCGAGGTCGTCTCCGGTCCCGCCGCGGTCGAGGTCCTTCGCGCCTTCCGATTCCAGGGCGGTGACGACCTCCTCCTTCTCGAACAGATCACTTCTTCCGTATTTCAGGAACAGGTACCCAAGGTCGCCCGCTCGCTTCAAACTGTTGATCTTTGTCGCTGCAGTGAACATATGATTGTCTTCGGTTCTCTCCGGGCTCCGGCCATTGAACGAAAAAAATGCCCGGCTGCCGGTCGGCCTTTCAAGGCCGTTCGTTCGCGGTTCCGAGCAGTAACGTCATGGACGGAAGAGTTCCAGGCCTTCGTGGGTCGTCCGGATGGTCGCTACTGGCTGTTGGAAGCCGGCACGCTTACGTTGACGTCGATCTCCTTGTCCCCCGCGTTCGAGAGAAAGCCGCTGTAATAAACCGCTCCCGCAAGCATCGCCACTATCAGAAGGATAGTGATCGCCCAGATCATGTTTACACCTACGCTGTTTCTTTCCATTGTTCCTCCGGTCTGATCTCAAAATTCAAACTACGAAGGTAAGAGGTGCAAGCGCGGTACCAATCGCAGAACTCTGCAGTCATGGGGCTTCCAGGTAATTAACGTGTTGGGAGGAGATTGGAGGACGTACACTTGTGTATCAAAGCCACACAGTGCAGGATCGCGGGAAGCGGCTAGAACTTAAGACGAAAGACGAGGGCTGTCGCCTCTGCGGCCCCAAGATCCGGCTGCGCGTACGGAGGGACGAATAAGGAACTTCCTGCGGCGAGAGTTTCGGGTTCGGATCCGGCGCGGGTAATCTCCACGTTGCCGGCGATCACATATACGAAAAAAGCGTCCGAAGCGTCGGCGATCATTTCCCGCAATCCGGAACCGTTAGATCTCACCAGGTTTCCGAGGATCTTTCCGTCCGACACTGCCTCAAGTCCAAGGTTCGAGACTCCGACGGTTTCATCTTTCGCTTCGTGTTTGTGAAACCGCTGTCCGTTGAACTCCTTCTCCGTTTCAGAAGGTCCGTTCGGTAGTTCAAGATCGTGATCGGCATATGTCGCGTGTTCGGCGGGTGACGAGAGCTCCAGGACCTCGAAACCGTCAGAGCACTCGAGCACGCGATGGCGGATCCCGGGGGGTTGGAGAACACAGCCGCCCGCCGAGAATTCGAAAGGCTCGCCCTGCGATTCGTAAACCAGCTTGCACGAACCGCTAAGGCAGTAGATGACCTGGAAATCGACCTTGTGGAAATGCACGTAATCCGGGACCGGGCCACCTTCCGGGATCCGTATGTGCGAGGCGATCAAACGTCCGCCTGCCCGGCCCGGAAGGAGATCCCGGTATTGCATTCCCGCTCGGCCTTCGTGCCATTCGGAATCCCCGGGCCGGTTGACAACGATCTCGTCCAACGGGGCCTCATCGTCCGTTTCCGGATCAGCGTCCCGCACTTTCTCAAGCTTGACGTACGCGCCCTCGCGTTCGACGATCGCCTCTCTCGGCCGGTCCGCGGGAAAGATCGAGTACAGACGGTAGCCCTGTTTTTCGATAAAGCCCTCGAGGGCGAAGTCGAGATCGTCGCAGTCGATCGTAAATCTTATCTCGGGATCGGCAGGGAATCGGTCGTCTTTGTTTGACATACTTCGTCCTGGAGAAATAGGAGGCTCAAAAGCGAAAGAGCCGCTCTGACGAATCAAAGCGGCTCAATCTGTCTCCAAGAAGATAGCCGAAGCTTTCTTTTTGGAGTGCGGTTCCTGCATGTACACGCGAGGAACCGCGACTTTTGTATCCCGAGCAAGTCCAGCGGTCGGCTCTTCCCCGGTCAGCACCCGTCTTGTTTTCACAATCACGTTGCGCTTAAAAGCGCGGTGCCGTTAGGTTTTTGTTGTGGTGGCTTTTCCTCCACCGCCGGTTACGATCCCGGCAACGAGGCCCAAACTTACGCCTGGGCGACTCCGCACTCACTGGCTGTACCTTTCCAATGAGCGTCATCCGTTTTTATCCGGATGACCCCAAGATCCCGAAGGATCTCTTGGCTAAGCCTTTCGGCTTCGGTTCAGGGCGTTAATAACAGCTGCTTTCCGCTTCCGCTGTTCTCGAGCAATGCGTCACCGCCTTCGCTCGCCTCTCCCTGTACCGGTCAAAAGCCCGTAAGCTGTCTGACTGTGCTACGCATTCTATCGCAGATCCGGAAGGTGTCAAGTAGAAAATACTTTAAGTATTGGCCTTATTTTATGGGCCTTCTGTGGAAAAACCTGTGGAAAAATCCGGCCCTCTGAATTTCCACAAATTTGGAAATCGACGGAAGTCCAAACCCTGCCCGAATTAAAACGTGTTGGCCTTTGTGCGGTCGGAAACAGAGACCGACCGGCAGTTGTTGAAAACCGCCGAAAAAAAATTTCGAGAGGGCCTTGTACGTGCAAAAAATGCAGAACGTGGATCGAATTTCTTGCTCTGAGCCGTGCGATTGCCGATAATCCTCCATCGATGAACACACCGATCCATACAAAACGCCTGACGATCCGTCGGTTCGAACCGAGCGATCTGGAACCGTTTCTCGAATTCATGACCGACGAAGGATCCACCCGGTATTTACAGTTCGAAGAGGAGCACAAGTCGATTGCTGGCGCGACCGGCCTGTTCGAGGCGGTCCTCGCGGCTTACGACTCGGACGAACCCGTACATTCTTACGCGATCGCGGACAGAGAGTCCGGCGAATACCTGGGGTCCTGCGGGTACGCTCCGTATTCGGAAGGGATCTGCGAGGTCTATTACGCCGTCAACCGGAAACACTCAGGGAAGGGCATCGCCACCGAAGCGACACGGGCGATTGCTGAACTGCTGGCAGAGGATTTCGAGGTCCGCGCCTACTGTGCGCCGGAGAATAAGGCCGCTCACAGGGTCGCGCTTGCCGCCGGATTCGAAGACCAAGGGCTCGCGACGCACGAGGCATTCGGAAACGAAGGGCGGCTGTTCGTTTTCAAGAGATGATGCCTGGGCGCGAGGGTCCTTGGGACAAAACAGCAACGAGGAAGTCCACGGGGCCGCGTGGTCGGCTCATAAATTAAAGGGTAAATGCTAGGATTGGATCATGAGATCTCAGGTACATTTGCTTCTTATTGTTATGGGCGCCATCGCCGTTTCCTCACTTCTCTTCGGATGCGATGCCGGCACGCAGGCTGTTTCCCGATCCCGGTCCGAGGAACCGTCACAGACTCCTCCGCCGTCGATTTCCGGAGACGATGCTGAGGTCCTCTCTCTTCTCAAGCGTCTAGGGGATCCTATCCATATGAATCTGTTGCAGGCTGCAACGTGGACCCTTACGCACGACTACAAGGACAAAGAAACCCCGGACCTAGTCTTGGAGAAGATGGTGCAGTACCAAGGAGCGATGGAAAGCTGGTCGCAAGGTGACCGAAAGCCGCTGGAGAAATTGGGCGGGATCGCGGGTTACAAGGAGTACCTCGCGAACTTGCTGAACTCCGACGATGTTTCAGTCCGGGCTTTCGGGGCGATCATGATCGGGATAGCGGGCGACAAGAGGCAGGCTCCGCTGCTTGTGAAGAAACTGGAAGCGCCCTGTGATGACGAGTTCGGATGCTATGACCGTAACCGATATGCCATCGCGCTAGGCCTGCTAGAGGCAGACGATCACAAGCAAGTCCTCGTGGGGATGCTGGATAGCGACATTGCCTGGGACAGGTCCGGAGCCGTTACCGGCCTTGGCCTGATGGAGGCCGAAGATGCGGCAGACAAGATCGCCCCACTTCAGAATGACAAGGATGAAGGGGTTCGAGAGGCGGCAGTAGAGATGCTGAGACATATGGGCAGGGACGATCTGATCGTCCCGGCAAATGATCGTTAAGTTTTACTGTTTTGACCGGATCTAAGCTGTTGCTGGTCAAGGTCCGATTGCCTGTTATTGTGAGACTCTCCGATGAGCGGTAAAAGACGGGCCGAGACAGGCCGCAATCCCACAAACAAGGAACTCCGGGAGGCGGAGCGGATCGAACAGCTTCATCCGCATCTCCGAAAGGACCATCCCACGGCGGTGAAGGCCGATCATTTGAAGCTCGATCATATCAATACCTACGGGGAGATTCCGGACTTCTACATCGACCGCCCGTTCGTATGCCGAAACTGTGGGAAACGCGAGATATGGAAGGCCCGCGACCAGAAATGGTATTACGAAGAGGCGAAGGGACACATCGACGCGAAGGCGGTCGAGTGCCACGAATGCAGGAAGGCGAAGAAGGAAAAATGAAGAGTGCTGCGGCATTTGAATGGGGTGACGAGCTTCCGAGGCTGGATGGCGAGCGTATCGTGCTACGGCAGCTTCGGGACTCGGATGCGGAAGACCTTTTTGCGATCTTCGGCGACGACGAGGTGATCCGGTACTGGAGCTCGCCGGCTCATGAGTCTCTCGACGACTCTCGGGACCTGATCTTGGACACGCTCAGGCAGTTCAAAGCGCGGACGATGTTCGAATGGTGCGCTGCGCTTCGGGACAGTGACCGCATGATCGGAACCTGTACGCTGCTGAATGTGGATATCGCACACCGCCGGGCCGAAATTGGCTATGCGCTAAACAGGGGATTCTGGGGAAGGGGATACGCGACGGAGATCGTCGAACTCGTGATCGCTTTTGCATTCGGGCCTTTGAACCTACACAGGCTCGAGGCGGACGTCCATCCCGACAATGCGGGGTCATTCCGGCTTCTCGAGAAGCAGGGATTCAAACGCGAGGGCTATCTTCGCGAGCGTTGGCATCACCTTGGGAGGATCGAAGACGGCGTTTACCTGGGGCTTCTCAGGCCGGAATGGCTGGAACTGAAAGGCAAGTAATGGGAAGGCTATCTTACATTTCCCCGAAGGCGGAGGTCAGGGACAGTCCTATCCACGGCAAGGGCCTGTTCGCGAAGGAGGCGCTCGGGAAGGGCGAGATCGTCTGTGTGAAAGGCGGTTACATCTTCGACCGTGCCGCGCGCGATTCGTTGCCCGAGTGGTACCGCGACGCCGAGATCCAGATCGGGGAGAACCTGTTCATTGGCCCTCTGACGGAGTACGAGCGCGAGGGCTCGATGATCTACAGCAACCACTCCTGCGAACCGAACATAGGCGTCCGGGGCCAGATCGTGTTCGTAGCGATGCGCGACATAGAGGCCGGAGAAGAGCTCACTCACGACTGGGCCACGACCGACGACGACGTCTACGAGATGGAATGCCTCTGCGGTAGCGAGAACTGCCGCGGCGTGATCACCGGGAAGGACTGGAGGCTCGCGCAACTGCGGGAAAAGTACGAAGGTTACTTCTCGGAGTACCTTGAGAAAAGAACCGGTTCGAACGAGTTATTCATTACTCAATAGATGAAGGCAGCTAATGAAGCTTAAAATATCACTTGTCGCACTCCTGGTTCTGGCCGTAGTTTCGTCGGTGCTGGCCCAGGATGAAGATTCCACTGATGATCAGAGATCGGGAATCCTCTACGGAAAGAACCACGCGTACTCGGTGACAGCGCCGACAGGCTGGGTGCTTGACAATAAAGCCGGGGTGAACCAGGGCGTTCACGCGGTGTTCTACCCGGTTGGATCATCGTTTGCCAGGGCGACGGCGGTGATGTACACGAACGTCTGGATGAAGGACGCGGAGCATCCTGACTTGAACTCGATAATCGAGGCGGACATACGAAAGTTTCGTGAGAGATCTGAAAACCTGAAGGTGTCGGACGCAGCCGCAATTGCTATAGATGGCGGAAAGAAGGCCTTGGTCAAACACTTCTGGGGCGATGTTCACGGAAACTTTGAAGCCATCGCCTATATCGACGAGCCCAAACTGGCCGTGCTTTTCGTCCTTTCGTCGCAAACGAAAAAAGACTTTGACACTTCACTTTCCGCTTTTGAGGAACTGGTCAAGTCGTATTCCTTCTTGACCGAGGACGTGGAGATCGTCGAAAAAGAGCGTGAGACGTTCACTACAACCGGACCTCCGATACCCTCACCGAAAGAAGTCCCCGGCATAGTGTCGAAAGGCCTGCTGAACGGCCTGGCGATAGATCTCCCGAAACCTGTAAGCCCGGCGCACGTGCGAGCGAAAGGGATCGTACGCGTCGAGGTCGTTGTCGACGAGGAAGGTCGGGTGATCTCGGCCACTGTTAGTTCGGGGCATGTGCTTCTTCGTGCGGCAGCGATCAATGCGGCGAGGAAAGCACGTTTCGCGCCAACTTTGATCGAGGGCAAGGCTGTTCGCATTTCTGGTGTCATAGTCTACCAGTTCAAATAATCTCTCTCCGCGCGAACCTCATTCTTGACCGATGGCATCCGGGACGTCATCACCCGGAGAGACTGGAAGAAACCGGATGTGTTCAAAAGGAACGTGGGCTTCAATCGGATCACATCATTCGAGGGCTCCGGAGAGGTTAGTACCGGGTCCAAACAATTCCCCTAAACTTAGTGATAGAATGCGGTTGTCTTCGTTTGGCGTTCTCTAAGTTCGTGAGCGATCCGCGGCCATTTAGGAGGAAATATGAAGATCACGCTTCTTGTTATTATCGTTCTGGCGCTGACCGCGTCCGGTTTCGCGCAATCCGCCTTCTCGGTGAAAGGCGGGCCCGCGAGGCTGATGAGCGCGCCGGACACCGACTCGACCCTGATCGTTGAGATCCCTTCGGGGGCAGTCGTCGAACCGATCCGCAGCGAGGAAGGAAGCGACTGGCTGTACGTGTCATTCAGGGAGTTTCGCGGCTGGGTCTTGAAGAGCCGTCTGGCGGAAAGTGAAGGAGATCTATTTAAACCGCAGGCCGATATAAAGATCGCGGCTGAGAGAAGCGCCGTCGACGAGCACATCGCGGCAGTGATCACAAAGTCGCCGAAGAGCGTAAGGGACCGCGGTCTGACGGAACTGAAAGATCTCCGGTCGGAAGCCAAGGGCGATCTTGACGGCGACGGTGACGAGGACATCGCCGCCGCGTATTCGCTTGGCGTCGGGACCGAACCGCGCTCGACCCACCTCGCGGTGTTCGAGAATGCAGGGGAGAGGTTCCGGCTTCTTTTGGACGAACGGCTGGCGGCCGGGACAGTCGTCCGCGTAGCGGGGATTTACAACCGGAAATTGCAGATCGAGGTCTCCGGCATCGTCCGCGAGTTCGAGGTTGTTGCAGGACGGCTTTCGCAGGTCGCCGAAGAAGACGAGATGATGGAGCCGGAGCCCCAAGCTCCGACTTCAGATGAAGGGGGCGACACTAGCATGAAAGTCTCTGAAGTTGAGGAGAGGTCGCCGCCTTCTGCACCGAAACGGATTGCGAAGGGTGTATTGAATGAGTTGGCGATAGATCTTCCTGCTCCTGAGTACCCTGCAGCGGCGAGAGCGGTCGGCGCTTCGGGAGTGGTGAACGTTGCCGTCGTAATCTCCAAGGACGGGGATTTGATCTCAGCCAATGCCGTGTCCGGTCATCCGCTTCTCAGATCTGCAGCTGTCGATGCCGCCAGGCGGGCCAGATTCAACCCTACGTTGGACGAAGGCGTTCCGGTAGAGGTTTCTGGCACCATCGTCTACAACTTCCAGTAGCCTTCGCTCTTTTCGTGCTGGATTTGGGGGCTGATTCGGTGAAGATTGTAAACTGAGGTGGCCCTGCGTCCTCGCTTGCCAGGTCGGTGTTCTTTGGCTCCTACGGAGCCGGAAACGCGATCGATGTTTGTAGAAAGACGATCTCAAAAATCTAGCCGCGCTCCGTCAGGAGCGCGATCTGCTCATCCGGAATTCAGCCCCTATGGGGCTGGTTTCATCGTTTGCGTTCCGGTGCTACAGACATTTGACTCCTACGGAGCCGGAAACTGCGATCGATAAAATGCATTCGCTCCTCCCCTCTTGAGAGATCGGCCTCAGACAAGTGCCCAGTTTGGGCGGCCTCCGGCTGATAGTTGTTGGAGTAGCAAAGCACAACCCGAAAGAAGCAGCTTCCGTTCACAGAAGACCAATTCTTCAGCGTGTTCAAGGCCTACAACGAATCGGTCGATCTGGTTCAGGCGAAACTGCTTACGGCCGGGGCGTTGGGCCATCTACTTCCGACGCGGCCACAGCCCCCTTAAAAAGTTCAGCGGCGACAGGCCTTCCGATACGTTGTCGTACCCGACGAGCTCGACGTAGGCGTTCCCACCGCACTCTTTCCCCTCGACACTTCCCGTTACCGAGCACGCGCCTTCCCAGTAGACCACCATCGTCGATCTCGCAGTGTTCAGTTCCTGGTCCTCCACGAACGGTTCCAGATCGAGCTCGATCTTCAGCGAGGGCACAGAGATCTTCCAACCGGAAGGGTACTCGGTCCCTGTTCTGGCGCTTGTCCAGATCCTCTTGGCCGTAATCTGAAAATCCCCGAACGAAAGGCTTTGGCATCTTCCGGAAGCTCCGATGAAATTTCCGTGCGAGGTATCCATGGGCCGGCCGGAAACGTCGCGGAAGATGTAAAGCATCAACTCGCAGCCGTTTTCCAGCTGAATGCTGAACCAGTCCCAGTGCCTCTGGAACCAGGTCCCGTATTCCCGGTCCATCCAGGCCGTCCCTTCGAAGCGTTCAGATCCAGTCCCTCGCCGGATGGTCCCGCTTGTCAACATTCGCGTGAACGAGAAATGTCTCGAAGACCCGGCCGCATTGCGGTGGCCGTTTAGAACGACAGGCTTTGCGGATTCCAGACGGGCATCGATCACGAGATCTTTCCCGATCGAAGCACACAGGCGATGGCGCTTCTCATCGCCACTTGCGTTCCAGTCCCCCACCCTAATCTCGAATTCGCTGTCCGAGGCCGCGGACGGGTGGCCGAGCATTCCGCCCGAACCCCTCCGGTCAGAGTATAAGAACCGTCCTTCGTCGATATTCGTGAACGCGAAGTGCGCGGCATACATTGGATTGGCAAGGTACTTCAAAGGCAGAAAACCTATCCGGTCGTGGTCTGTCCTGCGCCTGAAGAAGACGAGCTCGAATCCAAATCTCGACCCGCCTTCTGTTTCGCAGTGCGCTGTGTAAAACCACCATTCCGTTTGAGCGTCTGAATGCGGACGAAGATCGTCGGGCAGAGCGATCTGCCCGCGGCAAGGCCGCCCAGTCCCGGCCGGACGTAAAATGGCCCGTGCGGAGTTCTCGAACAGCGCCGTTCGGTCCTGGACAAACGATTCGCGTATCAGCCGTAGCATATCCTGTATTAGCTATTCGTGAACGAGACCCTCCGCGACGTTCAGACGCGCGGCCTTTCGCGCCGGGTACCACGCGGAGATCGCGGCGACGGCCACAACCAGAGGGATCGCGGCGAGCAAGAGCGTGAACGGGAAACGGAACGGAAGCCTGAACCCCGCGACGGCGACGACCGAGATGTTGAGCGTGCAATAGGCGTTGAGAAGACCCGCCACGAATCCGGTCAGGATTCCGACGAAAGAGATGGCGATCGATTCAAGAACGATCATCTTTCCGACCTGGCTCCTGAATCCGCCTAACGCCCTGAGGATGCTCAGCTCCTGCTTTCGTTCGGAGACAGAGATCACCATCGTGTTGATCAGGCTCAGGCCTCCGATCATTATCGCGATCACCATCTGCACGTAGTTGAGGCCGAAGAACTGGTCGATCAGCCCCATCACCCAGTTCCTGTATTCTTCGTGGCTGTAAACGAATACTTGCTGTTCGCCCGCGACAGCCTCTTCGATCCCCGCTTTCAGTGCCCGCCGGTCGGCGCCCTCCGCGGCGGTGATCAGGATGTAGTCGAGCGTATCGTCGCCCCAGTATTCTTTGTAGAGTTTCCGGTCGAGGAAGACCGTGCCGACCTCGGACTGGTAGTATTCGAGCACGCCCAGGACCTCGCGCGTGACGTCTCCGCCCGGGCTCTCGAGCGTGATGCGGTCGCCAAGGGCGACCCCGAACCGAAGCGCGAAATTCTCGGATACGAGAAATCCTTCGCCGGCCGACATTCTCTCGCGGACGGCCCGGGCGTCGCCTTGATCGAGAGCGTCGGGCGACCTCGTCAGCCATCCATCCATATCGTGCGCGAGCAAAGCCACCTCGCGTCCGCCATATTTCAGGGATGTCACCCGCAGGTTCTCGGCCCGCGCGACGCCTTCGACGGATGCGACCCGGTCGGCCAGATCCTCGCTGAAGTGGTATGTCCTGGAGCGTATCTGATCGGAATTAGTGACAAAGTAATCGGCATTGACGGAACGGTTCAGGGATCGGCTGAGAGCGGCCTTCTGGCTGTCGATCAGCGCGCCGTTGCTGATCACGAACGAAAGCCCGATCATCAGTGCGCCGACGGTCGCGGTCGTGCGCTTCGGAGCACGCGCCATCGCTTCGACAGCGAGCATCCCCTCCGCACCGAACAGGCGGTTCATGAGGGGCCTCAGGAGTCTCGCCGATGCGTACACAAAGACCGGGAGAAGCAGGACCATTCCGAGCAGGATCGCCATCCAGTAACCGACCTGTACGAACGTGCCGACGGCAGGAGTAGCGAAAAGCGTGAATGCGAGCCCGCCGGACACCGAAAGCACTCCCGCCGCAATGCGAAGCGGATTCAGTTCCTTGCCTCTGCCACGGGCCTCGATATTCCGGAGCGCCGCCGCAGGATCGGCGATTGCGGCCCGGCGCGCCGGTAAGAGCGCTCCGAAGACCGACGCCGCTGTGCCGATCAGGATCGCGAGAACGGCGTTCCACGGATCAAGCGATGGTAGGTCGGCCGTCGTAACGAGTCCGTAGCTTGCGGCGCTGACGGCGCTGAGCGTCCGGATAGCGCCGATCGCAAGAAAGTAACCGAGGACCACTCCTATGATCGAACCGAGAAGCCCGAGCAGAGCGGCCTCGCCGAGGAACATTGCCTGGACGCCGAATCTGGGAACGCCGAGAGCCCGCAGCACTCCGATCTCCTTCCAGCGCTGGCTGACGCTGACGTAGAACGAGTTGAAGACGATGAACAGGCTTATCGCGAGGGCGAGGAAACTCATAAGGCCAAGCCCGGTCTCGACGCCTGCGAGCGCCGTGGCCATCGCCTTTCCGCGCTGTTCGGGCCGTGACGTCTCGATGCCGGCGGGGAGTTTCTCCCGAAGCTGACCGATCGTATCTTCAACCGAGGCCGAGTCGTCTGTTTTGAGGTCGATGCGGTCGATCAGCCCTTCGCGGCCGAACACCCCCTGCATCGAGTAGAGGTCCATAACAGCGACATTGCCGCCGAATAACTCGCCCACTCCGACGGGCTTGAAAAACCCTCGGACGGTAAATTCCTTTGTGCCGGATTGGGTCCTGAGTTTCAGGACGGAGTTCTCCGCGAGACCCTTGCGCTCGGCAAATTCGCGCGAGACGGCTATCGAATCCGGCTCGTTGATGAACTTGAGAGGGTCGTCTATCGAAACAAGCTGTTCGGGGACGATCTCGGAATGAAGCTCGAGGTCGCTTGTCGTGTCGAGCCCGATTAGAAGGAGGCTTTCGCCGGATTCGGTCTTCCCGATCATTTCGAGGGCCGGTTCTGCGACTGCGACGCCCTGCGTGTCGCGGACGGCAGCAAGATACTTCTCGTCAAACCCGGTCTCCCCCGCGAAGACCTGTATCTCGGCTTTTCCCGCGATCTTCTCGGTGGTTTTCTCGAACGCTCTGAAAATGGTGTGGGTAGATGCCTGAACCGCGAAGTAAGTCGCGACGCCGATGGCAATGCCGAACACGGTCAGCAAGGTCCTGAGCTTGTGCCCCTTCCACTGCCGCCTTGTTACCAGCGCCAAACCGCCTAGCATAAGATCTCTCCCGTTATTGCCGATCCGGCGCCGTGTCCGCCGACGACCCCAGTCTGCCGTCGACTATCGTCATCACGCTGGCGCAGTACGAGGCGGCGCTGCGGTCGTGAGTGACCAGGACCACGGTCGTTCCATATTCGTCGTTCAGATGTTTTATCGTCTCCAGGACCTTGATCCCCGACGCGGTGTCGAGGTTTCCGGTGGGTTCGTCGGCGAGCAGGATTACGGGATTCGCGACTATCGCGCGAGCGATCGCCACCCTCTGCCTTTCTCCGCCCGACATCTCGTCGGGAAGATGCGATCTTCTTTCCGTCAGCCCGACGATCTCCAGAAGCTCGTCTGACCGTCGCTCGCTTTCCTTTTGTGAGATTCCCTGTAGACGGAGCGGCAACGAAACATTCTCGAGCGCGGTGAGTGTCGGGAGGAGGTTGAAGGTCTGAAAGATCATTCCGATCTCGGTCCGGCGGAGACCCGTTAGCTCGCGGTCGCTGAGATTCGAAATGTCATTTCCTCTGACGAGGATAGAACCGCTTGTCGGGGTATCGAGACCTGCGGCAAGGTTGAGGATGGTGGACTTTCCCGATCCCGACGGCCCCATGATCGCCAATGAATCGCCCCTCCCGATCGAGAAAGTGATGTCATTGACGGCCTTAACCCCTTCACCGCCGCCGAAAACCTTGGAAACCGAACGGAATTCTAATATGCTTTCACTGCCCATCAGGTACTGTTCAGGTCGTCGATAATTTATGGGAATTCGATTTCCAAGTCAAAACCTTCCCCGAACAACATCGTCTTTCTTCAAATGCTTGCTCGCATTGTGGTTGGCGTTGTTTTCAGGTGTTGCATGCTCGACTGCGAGGCCAAGCACCGAAACCGGGGTTCAAAACGAACAGCGTACGCTCAAGGAGATCACGGACCTTATGAGGCGTTCCACCCGCGCCTTCAGGCAAAAGGACCTCGAGATCCTTCGGAGCGTATATGCGGACGAGTTCCGTTTCCGGCTTCCTAACGGGCGGCTGCTGGACAAGAACACGGCGCTCGAGGTCATACGGAACGGCTCGGTGAAGATCAAAGACGTAAGGATGATCGGGATCGATCTGCGGCACCTGGGAGACTTCGCGGTTGTCTCCGCCACGGTGGAACTCGATGCCGAGCTGGACGGCGAGGCGTTCAAGGGCACCTACGCAGGCGGCGGTAGTTTTATCCGAAGAGAAGGAAAATGGCAGATAGTCGACGAGTACATAGGAGTGCCGATCGAACTTGCCGGCGAAAAAGACGTAGGTTCAGGGAAATGAGATCGATCGGTTTGCCGCTCCTGCTTTTCTTGCTGGTTTCGGCCGCCTGTACTGCGGGAAAGGCAAGGCCGAATGCTGCCGCGATCCCCGTCTGCGATCCCTCGGCCCCGGAAACCCCTTACGACCGTTTCTTCAGCCGCGATGACGGGACAGGTCTCGCATTGGCCGGCAGCGTTTCAAGCGTTCTTGAGGAACTTTCCGCGGGCAGGGACAAATACCTAAAAACTGGGGATCCGGTCGAGCTCTTTCCGACGATCTACTACCACACGACTCGCCACGGCTTCGATCTCGCGCTAAGGAACGGCAGCGAGGAGGGCCCTGTTCTGCTCGATATGATCCTGAGGTTCTACGACGCGTACAAGAACAACCGGGACAGGCACGATGCGGGAAACGCGGTCGAGCAGCATTGGAAGCCTTTCTTCGAAGCTGCGTCCGCGGCGGAGGCGGATCCGGGTGTGCAGAGATCGATCGACATTCTCAACGAGGGGGTCGATGCGCACATCCTCTATGACGTGCCCAGGTTTGTAAGGCAAATGCGCGATGAGCGAAGGGTGGAGGATGCCGTGCTTCGGTCCGCGTTCAGGAAGTTCGACGAGGTCTTCGACGAGGCGTCCGAGGACCTTCGGAAGGACCTTGCAGTTCGTGATCCGGCCGGCGCGAGCGAAGATTTCGACAGCGTCTTCAAGAGCGCTGCTTCGATGGTGCGGTTCAAGAGGGCGAAGGGATTCGAACTGGGAATGAGCGACCGGCCGCTCGCGACTCTTGAACCGCAGCCGGTCCTTGAACACGATCCGGAATCCCGCAGGTTCTTTCCAAAGCCGCTTTTAAGGCGCGGGATCTGCAGATAGTCACTCCTTATGAAATTTCTTCTCTCTTTAACGGCCGTGGCGGTCCTGCTTATCTCTGGGTCTTGTCCGGGGGGAAGCGGCGAGAACTCTGCGCTTCGGGACGGATCGCCGACATCCGCCGCGCTCGACGGAAACCAGATCGTTTCGGAATTCCTGAAGAGGGACTCCGCTCCGATGCGGCGAAGCAAGGCGAGACTGACGGTCGAGAAGGAGGACGGCGGAACACAGACTTATGTTCTTGAAGCGTTCAGGCTTCAGAAGAAAGACGAGACCCGCACGTTCACCCGCGTAATCGAGCCGACAGACGATTCGGACATAGCGAGCCTGACCATCGAGAAGCCCGGCGAGCCGGCCGTCAACATCACGTATGTCGAATCGCAGGAGAGGTTTCGCGAAACCGGAACCGGAAAGATGTTCTTCGGCGGCCTGACTACGCAGGAACTCCTGGGAGAATGGGACAAGTACGATTCGGAACTCGCAGCCGAGAAGACGGTAGAAGGCCGAAAGATGTACGAGGTCGAGAGCACTTTGAAAGAGGGAAGGGATTCGGTGATCTATCGGATCGTAGCGCTTTTCGACGCGGAAACCTATCTGCCAACTAAGCTCGAGCTCTTCAATTCGACGGGCAAGCTGCTTCGCACCTTCGAGGTCGAAGGGACCGCCGAATTCGACGGACGGACGACGGTATCGAAAACCGTCATCACGAATCACATCCACCGCACCAAGATCACCATCGAGCAGCTCGAGCTCGATCACTCCATCGAGCCTGACCCGGCGATGTTTGAGAAGGAATATCTGAGAACCAGGCTTTCGGGTACGCGGGAATGATCCGGCCATTCATCTTTTGGTGACGGACGAATGGAGAGAATGACGTTGGCCCTGAGGACGGTTGAAGTAAGAACTCAGGTCTTGATCCGGCAGTTTATCTTCGGAGACACGATCGTCGGTTGCAGCCGCTTCGGCGGGCGGGACCAAAAGAGCCAACAGATCATTTCGCCGGCTGAAGCCGGTTGTCGCGGGGCTAAAGCCCCTGTCCTGTTTTGTTTACCTGGTTGACCCCCGGCTGAAGCCGGGGGCAACCGATGTATCCCGGAAACGCGATCTTTCGTGCGAAACGATTTGGATCGGCGTCGAGAACTGCTTTTCAGACAGCCTCAATGACGTACTTTCAGTTCCTCCCGGCAGGCATCCGGCACCGAAAAAAGGAAAAGGCTGCCTACTCAGACAGCCCGCTGTTTCACGTTTAAGAGAATTCCGCCCCTATCTGTTCCTCGTGTACTCGAAGTCGTAGTACGTAAGGTGCGATATGGCTGTGTAATCCGGGTTTACGACGTCAGCGTGTATCTTTAACAAATGTTTGCCGACCGGCAGATTGAACTCGCTGTAAGGTACGAAGATCTTGATGTCGTTGAACCGCGCGGAATTGTAGATCGGCTTCAGGCTTGAATAGCCCGCCGTCTGTCCGCTCGGACTCTTGAACTGGGTCGTCGAGCCGTTCAGCCGAGTGCCGTCGTCCTTCTCGAACAAGAGTTGCAGGTAAGCCTCTTTCCCGTTCAACCCGTTCAAGACCGCCGTCACGTGGACGACCATCCCGAGCTGGCCTCCTTGATTGACGTTGTAATCGATCCAGATCTTCTCGAACGTCGCGTTTGCCCCTGAGACGGTCACGGAAGGAATCGTCACGCTCACATCCTGCAAGGTGAGGTGCTTGACGAGCTTTCCGTCGCGCATTATCACATCCGCGTCCAGCTTCAGGGAATAGGTGCCCGGCGCAAGGCCGAACTCGCTGTAAGGAATAAACGCTTCGAGATCCTTATAGACCGTAACGTCGTACGCCGGCTTAAGGAGCCTGCGCGCGGATAGATCGCCCGCCTGCGTCGAGTACTCCTTCGATTTACCCTTCATGAACTCGCCGTCCTTCTGGAATCGGTAGACGATGTCGGATGATGTGTCCTTCATTCCTTCGACACTGAAGTTCGCCACTATCTGCATTCCCCGGATGCCCTCCTGCGTAATGTTGGGGACGAGCTTGAAAGGACTGTTGAGGGTCGCTTTTCCGGTAACTGTATCTGAGGTCGCGCCGCCGGGAGCCTTTGATCTGATCGCCTGGATCAGAGCATTGGAAGCGCCGGCGCTACGAAGTTCCTTCTCGATCTCGGCGTTCAGAGTGAAAGTGACTCCCCTCTGCTGGACAGACTTGATGATGGCGTCGTTCTTCTGCGCGAGCGTGATAACCGCGCTATCCGCCTGAAGCTCGGAGAGGATCTGGCCAAGATTCAGGGCGCCGCTTTGGGCGAACGCCGAACCGGAGCCTATAAGGATGACCGCGAGAATGGTCCCAAAAACGACTTTGCTGTTCAGAATTCTCATTGTTTTCAAACGATAGTGGAAATTGACAAACTGAGGAGGATGATTTGACGCGGCAACACAATACTAGCACCGAACTTTGCCTCTCTCAACAGGTGATTTCCCGAGAGCCGTACGCCGGTTTGGTGACCTGTACGAACGAATGGTATAAAATCTGAGCACCCCAAGTTCAATTCGGAGAACAAGATGAAAAGAGCCGTAACGTTCGCTTTCGCATTGTTATTGTGTCTCGGTACCTTCGCATTCGGACAGGACAATTTTGAGTTCTGGCCGGGGACGCAGTACGACCCGTCCGTTCCTACCACCAAGCAGGTGCTTGGCTTCGAGCCCGGCGAGCGCATCGCTTCGCATTCGGAGCTGATGAAGTATTTCGAAGCGCTCCAGCGGGCCAGGCCCGGACAGATAAAGCTCTTCGAATACGCGAAGACCTGGGAGAGGAAAAAGCTGATCTACGCCGCCGTCGGCTCCGAGGCCAACATCGCGAGGCTGGACTCGATCAGCAGTTCGATGAAACGCCTTGCCGATCCGCGTGTGACGGGAGATTCGGAAGCGAGGCAGATCATTTCATCGATGCCCGGCCTGACGTGGCTCGCTTACGGAGTCCACGGGAACGAGATCTCGTCGCCCGACGCGGCGATGATGACGGCGTATCATCTGCTCGCGGCGCGTGGGAGCGAGGTCGTGGACAAGATACTTGCTGAGTCGGTGGTATTCATAGATCCGACCCAGAACCCCGACGGGCGTGACCGGTTCGTCCACAATTTCAACATTGCGGAAGGCCTTGAGCCTCAGGAAAGCCAGCTCGCAGCGGAACACAACGAGCCCTGGCCGGGCGGAAGGACGAACCACTATTACTTCGACATGAACCGCGACTGGATCTCTTTGACCCAGCCGGAGACTGTCGGACGGATCAAGGCGCTTCAGGAATGGTGGCCGCTCGTTTTCGTCGATCTTCACGAAATGGGCACGAATTCGACCTACTATTTCGGTCCCGAAGCGGAACCCTACAATCCGTTCAAGACGGAACAGCAGCACCGCAACACCGACCCCTACGGAAAGAACAACGCCAAGTGGTTTGACCGGTTCGGCTTCGATTACTACACGCGCGAAGTGTTTGACGGTTTGTATCCGGGATACGGCGACAGTTGGCCGATGCTCTACGGCGCGGTCGGGATGACGTATGAGCAGGCCTCGGTCCGCGGCCTTGTCGTCCGGAAGAGCAACGGCGAGCGGATGCATTTCCGGGAAAGCGTGCGGCATCACTTTGTCGCTTCCGTTTCGACGGCGGAAACTACGGCCGTAAACCGCGAGAACCTGCTCCGCGATTTCTATGAACACGCAAAGGCTTCGGTGGAGGAAGGCCGGACCGGCCCCGTTCGCTCTTTCATTCTTCCGCGAAGAGGGGACACTTCGCTTGTCGACAAGCTTGCAAATCTTCTGCACGAGCAGGGGGTCGAGGTGTCGCAAACCTCTTCTGCCGGAACGGTCTGCGGGGTTTCCTACCCGGCGGGTTCGTTCGGCGTATCTACCGCCCAGCCCGCAAGAAAGCTGATCAGGAATCTCCTGGACAAGAACGTTCCGATGGCCGAAGCATTCCTGAAAGAACAGGAAAGACGCCGGTCCATCGGCCTTCCGGACGAGATCTACGACATCACGGCGTGGTCTCTGCCGATCATGTTCAATGTCGAAGCCGTTTCCTGCTCCCAGGCATTACCGGGTTCGTTCCGCGAGGCGGCTCCCCAGCCGGTGACCCCGGGCACGGTGTCGGGCGGGAACGCTTCGGTCGGCTACCTTGTTCCGTGGGGCACGACAGCGGCGGCAAAGCTCCTCACGGGGGCGCTTCGAAAGGGGCTGCGGATCTACAGTGCGGACAAGCAGTTTGTGCAGAAAGGAAGGACCTATCCGCGCGGAACGCTGATCATCAAAACGGCCGACAATCATTCAGGCTTTGGCTCGACAATAACCGATCTGGCCCGGACGACCGGCGCCGAAGTGGTTGGTACGGACACGTCCTGGGTCGAATCGGGAGTCAATTTCGGAAGCGACAACGTCGTTGAGATCAAGAAGCCGAAAGTGGCGCTTGCCTGGGACGAACCGACTTCTTCGTACTCGGCCGGCCAGACGCGGTTTATTCTCGAAAGGCAGTACGGATTTCCGGTGACGCCCGTCAGGACGGCGCAACTCGGTTCCCGCGACATAGCCCATTTCGACGTGATCATTCTGCCCGACGGGTTCGGGTACTCGCGTGTGCTGGGCGGGGGCGTCGATCGGTTGAAGGACTGGGTGGCCGGAGGCGGGACTCTGATCGGTCTCGGGAGCGGGGCGGTTTCTTTCCTCGCCGATCCGAAGACCGGAATGCTCGCCGTTTCCAGGGAGAATGCTGTAAGAACTGACAAAGACGGCAAGCCTGTGGCGGAAGGAAAGCCCTCGGAGCCCTCTGCGAGAGTTCCCGGAAAGCTGATCACGAGCGAAGAGCAGTTCAAGGACCTGATCGAGGCGGATGTGTCTTCGCCCGATGCGGTGGCCGGCGTGCTTGTAACGGCGAAGACCGATCCCGATCACTGGGTGACGGCGGGAGTACAGGATACGGTCAACGCGATCTTCCGGGGCAATACGATCTTCACCCCGATCGAGATGGACAGCGGAACGAATGCCGCTTACTTCACGGGTCCCGACGATTTGCTCGCGAGCGGGTATATGTGGGAAGAGACCCGGAAGCAACTGGCGTTCAAGCCCTTCGTCGTGGTCCAGCCGTCGGGCCGGGGCAATGTGATCGGTTTTACGCAGGACCCGACGATCCGTGCTTACCTAGACGGCCTGAACGTGATGCTTCTGAACGCGATCTTCCGCCGCTCTGCGCAGGCGGACACGTACGGGAAACAGTAGGTTCAAGGTTCCAGGTTCAAGGTTCAAGGTTCGAAGTTCAAGGTTCGAAGAGTAAGCGGTGAGCCGTGTCAGAAGCCCGACCGTGAGGGAGGGCTACTGCGAGGACTGAGAAGAAAGGACTGAGAACTGAGAATGGAAGGCCCCTGCGATATGGTCCGCTATTCGGCGCCATCGGCGCCTTATGTTAATAGCAAGATGGCGCGTGAAAGGTTAGGCGCTTCGTCAGGAGCGCGATGTCTGGAAAGCACATCTGGAACTTCCCGTTTCCGTTCAGCAATTTTCCGTCGGAAAGACGACGATAAGTTGCCCCCCGCTTTAGCGGGGGGACCACGGACCACCTGCGATCTTTGCCGGCTTCAGCCGGCTGAATCTGGGGCTGAAGCCCCTGGAGACTAGTTTCTGGCCGCTAGTCCCCCCGCTGAAGCGGGGGGCAACTTAAAGCTGGAGTATTCGCGCCGTTCGAATTTCTAAGATATTGCGGTTAGCCGGGCCGCCTTTTCAGACAGCTACTCTGGTTCAAACCCATCCCGCCTTCCTACAAACATTTGGCTCCTACGGAGCCCGCGGGCATTCTTTCGACGGAGCTACCGTCCCACGCTGAAATAGGGGCTCTTTGCCGACGTATTCAGTTCAAGCCGTTCCGAGATCTCCTTTTCGCGTTCCGAAAGCGCCCGAACCCTCTCATCATCGCCGTTCCGCGCACAGTGGAGCGCGAAGTTGTCGAGGGCCTGCGCCAGATTCGCCTCCATGCCAAGTTCCTCAAAGATCGACAGCGCTTTCTCGAAGCAATCGACGGCCGCAAGCGTTTCTCCCTTCAACGCGACATCGTCATTCAGGCACGATGAGATGATTCCGAGGACGCGCCAGGCCTCCCCCAGCGTCTCACGGTTCTCGTTGTCCATCGACAGTTCCAGAGATCGTCGGGCCGAGTCCAAAGCCTCGTCGTACTTTTCCTGCCCGATCTGAGCTTCCGTAAGGAAGCGGCGCATCTCCGGAACAAGAAAGTGGCCTTCATCGCCGATCCCCGCGATCAGGCCTTTCAACTCCCTTTCTGCGGCAGCATATTCCCCCAGCAAGACCTTCGCCCCGTTGATGTTGCTCGTGACCATTATCTCGCTGCTCTTATTGCCGATCTCGCGCGCGATCTCGAGAGCCTCCGAATAAAACCCGATCGCCCTTTCGCCGTCCCCCTGCATATAAGCCTGGAAGCCCAGGCTGTTGAGCCCGTTACCGAGTGTTTTAAGGTCGCCGATCTCTCTCGACAGCTCGACCTCGAGCCGTTCGTATTCCGAAGCCTCCTTAAAACGGCCGAGAAACATATTTGCGGCCGCGAGAAGGTGAAGGCTGTTTGCTTTTATTGCGGCAGCTCCTTCACCGACTATGTCCAGCAACTTCAAGGAATCCCCGGCTATCCGTATCGCCTCTTCGAACCTTCCCAGGGATATCAATGCACGACCCTGGCGAAACAGGCCTTTCGCCTGAAGCGTGATCGCGTCGTCGCCGTCTGCTCGTCCACAATCGCGGGCAAGGCGGACTGCCTCTTCCGCGCTTTTCAACGAACGCCGGCTGTCGCCCGAATCAAACTGCGAGAAGCTTAGTCCCCAGTATGCCTCCGCCTGCCATCGCTCGCTCGCGAGGCGCTTTGCCAGATCAAGCAGATCCTCGAACATCCCGATCGCGTCCTTAAAGCGTGCCTGGGCGTGAAACACAATCCCCAGGCTTTGCCGGCAGTTCATCACATCTTCCGGATCGATCCCGCTTTCTCCTGTCCCTTCACCCAGTTGGTCGACGATCTTGAGGACCTTGAGATATAGCCTTTCCGCCGTCTCAAGAGCGTGGGTCCGCCGTGCCTGGTCGGCAGCTCTCAGGTACCATACAGCCGACATCTCCGGACTCGCTCCCTTCTCAAAATGCTCGGCGATAAGAGCCAGATACTCGTTGCGTCGCCTGTCCTTCGCTTCCGCCAGCCATTCCGCTGTCTCGCGATGCCACTTGCGGCGTTCCTCGATCAGGAGCGTTTCGTACGTCACATCCCTCAAAAGTGCATGCTTGAAAACGAACTCGACGGAATCTCCAAAGGTCGAGCGTTCTTTTCGAAAGAGAATCTCTTTCCGGCGAAGCGACTCGAGGATGGTCGGAATGTTGACGCCGGATTCGAAACCCGTCAGCCCCGTGTCCCAGAAATCCCGTCCGATGACCGACGCCCTCTGGAGAACACGCATTTCCCGCGGTGACAGCCGGTCGAGTCGCGACTGCAAAACGCCTGTGAGAGTCGATGGGACTGATATCTCGCCAAGCCTTGCCGGATCGGTCGTCCACGAATCGCCCGAGGCATCGATGACTGACTGTTCGATCAGCATCTTTACAAGTTCTTCGACATAGAACGGATTGCCTTCCGTGTTTGAAACGAGCAGTGCGAGAAGCTCGTCCGGCACGTCTTCCGCTTTCTGAAGGATCTCCGCTGCAAGCTTGCTGCTATCGCGCTTGGTGAGCGGCTGAAGGTCCAGGCGCAGCCGATTGTCCATTCCTTCTCCCCGGTGTGGTCTGGACTCGAAGAGCAGGGGCCGCGTGAGTTCGATCATCAGGATCGGAGAATCTGCGCATTCAGTGGCGACATGATCGAAGAAATTGACCGACTCATCGTCCGCCCAGTGGAGATCATCGAGGTAGATAACCGCTGGATACTTGTTTGAGACCGCCTCGAAAAACTGTGCGGAATAGAGAAGGGCACGCTCCTGGATCTGCTTTTCGTCGTCGACTATGTCCTTCAAGTAGGGCGATCGTGCAAAGTCGAAGCCGATCAGATGGCCGATGAACGCTGTTTTCATCTCCACCTGGGAAGGCTCGCCGAAACCGCTATCGGCTCCGTCCACAAGGTCGGAAATGCCGCGAACAAATTTCTCTCGCGCCGTTTCCGCGGGATCACTATCCTCGATCTCGAACCTGAACGAGAACAATTCTCTCGCCAGAGAGAAAGGCGTCTCGCGCATCGACTCCAAGGCCCTTGCCGCGAAGAAGTAAAACTTGTCGTCGGAGAGTTCGAGCCGGTCGTGAAACTCGAACAAGAGCCTCGATTTGCCGAGTCCGGCCTCCCCGACGATCGTTACCACCTGGAACTCTTTGTCTTCCGCCGCGGCCTCGAGCGCTCCCTGAAGCTTAATCAGTTCCGCGTCTCGGCCGATCAACTGCGTCTCTATCCCCTCGACGCCGCGGGTCCCCATCCGGAATGACCTTGGTTTTACGCCGGCTACAGAATACGTCTTCGTCTTCCGGACGCCGGGCGAAAGCGGAGTTCCGGTCTTGAAGTCCGCTTCTGTCACCTTGAAGACCCCGCGGACGTGGCGGTAAGTGTCGTGGGAGATCAGGACCTCCCCGGGCATAGACCTCGACAGAAGTCGCTTGGCCGAGTTCACCGCCGTGCCCGTCGTCAGAAACTCGCCCGTGTCGCTGCTGTTGCCGACGAGTACTGTGCCGGTGCTTATCCCGGCCTTCAGAAAACTCGCCCGCCCGAGTTGCTCGACCTCCGTTTCCGACAGACCGAGTTTTGGGGATAGGCAGTCTTCAAAATACTCCGCGACGCATCGCTGCAGATCGAGAGCAGTCCGGACGGCATTCTCGGGATCGCTCTCGCTTGTCCTTTCCGAGCCCCATATCGCCAGCCCGGTGCCGGCAAGGCGCTCGCCGATCTTGCCTCCGCCTTCGGTGACCCTTTTGTCAAGCAAGTCCCAGAGTTCGTTCATGATCTCCAGGGACTCCTCCGGCTCAAAGTCATCAAGTAGATCCCCGATCGCGGAGGCGTCCACGAACATCGCCGTCACCTGGCGGCGCTGACCGGAGAAGGACTGTGAACCGCCCGCCTGAGTCGACGCCTTGTCCCGGATCATCGTTTTTGCGTCGGAGGAAGGAATGGCTTCCAGGAACGCTCCGGAGGTGCCCGCAGCGAGTTGTTCGAGACGCTCGGCGACCTCCGCAATGCTCGACGGCCTTTCATCGGGCGACTTTCGCAGACAGTCCGATACAAGCTCCGAAAGCTCAACGGAGATCGCGGGCGCCAGTTCAGCCAAGGGGTCGGGATCACTGTGAACGATCTTGTGAAGCGAATCGATCGCGGTGTCGGATTCGAACGCCTTTCTCTTTGCGATCACCTCGTAAAGAATGCAGCCGAACGCGAAAATATCAGACCTGTGATCGATCTCGCGCTTCCCCTGTGCCTGTTCCGGGGACATGTAGCCAAGCGTGCCCAGGATCATTCCCGATCGCGATCTGTGCTTTTGAAGGTCGTGGAGGACGGTCTCCGAATCCGTAAGTTTTGCAAGACCGAAATCGAGGATCTTTGCGAATCCGTCGATCGAGACCATTATGTTTTCCGGTTTCAGGTCTCGGTGGACGATTCCGGCAGCGTGAGCCTTAGCGAGACCCTTCGCGACCTGTAGGAGGTAGCCGAGCACCTCCGAGTCGCGGTCTGTTCCCGAATAGATCAGCTCGTCAAAGGTGCGGCCTTCGACAAATTCCATCGATATGTAATGGGCTGGTCTGCCATCCTCGTCCACACTTTCGCCGAGTTCGTAGACTGTGAGGATATGGGGGTGATTCAGTGCCGAAGCCGCCCGGGCCTCGTGCATGAACCTCTGCACGCGGTCTTCATCTTTCACGGCTCCGGGAGCGAGAACCTTGAGCGCGACCTGTCGCGCCAGATGTGTGTCATAGGATCGATACACCTTCCCCATACCGCCCTCGCCGATCAGCTCCTCGATCCGGTATCGGCCGATGGCCTTGGGAACGGGGGGCTCAGGTCCGGGCGAGAACAGCATTTCGGCGGCAAGTTGGTCCGGGGAGCCGTCGATCAGAGCGTCCGGAATTTTCTCGAACTGAAGGAGATCCTCGACCTCTTGTTTCAAAGCCGGGTCGTCGCCGCAGCGCTCTTTAAGAAAACTTGGGCGCTCCGACTCGCTCTTTTCCAGAGCTGCGTGATAGATCTCCTCGATTCTCTTAAAGCGGTCGGAACCCATAGGCCGGAAAGTCTCAATTTGCTGGACATCTCTTACAGGAGCCAACTCTTCGCGAAGCTCCAGTCGCACTTGACGGCGATGACGGATACCCCGAGCGCGCGTGCGATCTCTTTAAAGCTCAGGCCACCGAGTAAGCGCAGGTGAGGAACGTTGTATTAATTAATACGCGGAAAAGTCCAAAGCCTGTAGAACGATCGGAAAGAAAGGGCTGGGGACTGAGACAAAGATCTGAAACATTCCCGATTGTCAGGTTCGATCCCTTCCCGCTTGGCTTCAGACATTTGGCTTCTACAGAGCCGAGACCAAGATCTTGAAACGGCGTCCCGGCAACGCTACAGGCGCCTGATGTTTATAGCAAAAAGGCGCCCGAAACGTAAATCGCGCCGATAGGAGCGAGATGTCTGGAAAGCAGATCCGTAAACCTCCTTTTCCCGTTCAGCCGCATTCCGTCGCAATGAAGACGATAAGTTGCTCCCGGCTTCAGCCGGGAAAGGCAATCGATGGTCGTTTTCTCTGGATTGTGGGCTCAGATATGATCGGAGAACTCCCTACCCTTCCTTCTTACACAGACTCGCACGGTGCTCAGTACTTTCGCCTCAGCACTTGCGCAAGCGGGCGGGGACGCCCGCGGGCCAGGCGACAAGCTGGAACCTATCGCACCTCTCAGTCCCTGATCAGCACGGCGACCGCCAGTTCCGCTTGCAGGGAGAATGCAGCAACAACTGACAAAAGTCGGCAGGCCCGCGGCGGAAGGTAAGCCTTCGGAACCCGCTGCGAGAGCGCCCGGAAAGCTGATCACGAGCGAAGAGCAGCTCAATGACCTGATCGAGGCGGATGTGTCTTCGCCCGATGCGGTGGCCGGCGTGCTTGTAACGGCGAAGACCGGTCCCGATCACCGGGCACCCGCCGTCGTCCCGGACACGGTCAACGCGATCTTCCGACGCTCTGCGCAGGCGGACACGTACGGGAGACAGTAAGTTCCAAGTTCCAGGTTCGAGGTTCCAAGTGCCAGGTTCCAGGCGGCGAGCGGTGAGAAGTGGGAGTGAGCGGTAAGCCGCGAGCGGTGCAGGCGTGCGTACAAGAGCGCCCGCTTAGTCCCTCATCTGTGTCACCCATTCGAGAATGGGACGCACGACTCCGTGCATGTGGCCGGCCAGATCGCCTCTCGCCGAGTCGCCTTCGAGGCTGTCCGAAACCGAGAATCCCGCGGTGTCGCGCTCGTGAAAGTGTATCTGAAGCGGTTCGAAAGTGGTTGCGGTGGCAGACACGAAGAAATTACCCTCTGCAAGGAAGTTCTCGGGGATCAGTGCGGTGCTGATGTAGCGTCCTGCCTTTCGCGGCACGCGGCGCCATTCGCCGCTCAGGTCGTTTGAGACAAAAAGACAGATCCCCTCTTCGTTGTACAGTTCGAGACCCGCCGAGAACGGTCCGCAGTCCTTCAGGACCTCGTACCCCAGTTCGATCAGGATCGGCCTCCGTATGTCAAACGCCGAACTTACCTCTCCGGTCTCATTCCTCACTCGCACGCTTCTGAGCCTGACGGTATCGTCCCCCGGCGCAGACAACGTGTCCGCCCAGGTCTTCTGGTTTGTTGTCTGAAGCATCGTCGACAGGTAGGACGCGACCACGTCGTCCGCAGCCCCGTCGGCTACTATCTTTCCGTCGTTCAGCAGGATCGCCCGCCGGCAGATCCTCGAGATCGCCTGCATGTTGTGAGAGACGAACAGGATCGTCCGTCCGTGCCTGTTCACGTCTTGCATTTTACGCAGACATTTTCTCTGGAAAGCAAGGTCCCCGACGGCGAGGACCTCGTCGATGATCAGGATCTCCGGTTCGAGATGAGCGGCGACCGAGAAAGCGAGCCTGGTGAACATGCCGCTGGAGTAGTGCTTTATCGGTGTGTCCAGGAATTCGTCCACTTCCGCAAAGGCTACGATCTCGTCGAAGCGTTCCTGGATTTCCGAGCGCTTCATTCCGAGGATAGCCCCGTTGAGGTATATGTTCTCGCGTCCCGAAAGTTCGCGGTGAAATCCGGTCCCGACCTCGAGCAGGCTGCCCGTACGTCCCCTGAGCACGACCTCTCCCGAAGTCGGGAGGATGATCCGTGAGAGGATCTTAAGCAATGTAGATTTTCCGGCTCCGTTGTTGCCGACTATCCCCAGGACCTCTCCTTCGTCGACACTGAACGAAACCGAGTCCAGCGCATTTATCCGTCGTGTGTGAGTTCGCCCTCGGGCCAGGCGCAGCGTGATCAGATCGCGCACGGTCGTTGCCGACGGTCCGAGCCTGATCCGGTACGATTTGGATACATCCACTGCTTCGATTATCTTCATAAAAAGTGCGGCACCCGATCGACGTTCCCGGCGGCTAGATCTGATCGGCAAAGTCATCTTCCAGAGCCCGGAACAAAGTGAGCGCTGCGACAAGAAGCACGATGGATGAAACGATCGAGATCGAAAACGGCAGCGGTTCGATCGGGGAATCCAGCAATGCGAATCTCGCTAGATCGATCGTTGCGGTCAGGGGGTTCACGGCTACGATCGCCCGGAACTGATCCGGGACCCATTCCGAAGGATAAAAGACCGGAGAGAGGAACATCCAGACCTGCAGCAGGAACGGGATAACGAACTTCACATCCCGAAATCGCACGTTCAGCGCCGAAAGGACGGTGCTGACGCCCAGGGCGACGATCACCGCGTGGAGGATGGCAGGAACGATCAACAGGAACTGCCAGCCCAGCCCGACACCGAAGAAAGCCGTTACCGCAACAAGCATAGGGATCGTCAGCAGGATGTCCGGGAGCAGGCCGAATACCGAGGCCGAAGGCACGATCAGTCTGGGGAAGAATATCTTTGTTACAAGCTGTTCGTGATAAACAAGACTGTTGCTGGCCTGAAGTACCGCCGGATTCACGAACGTCCAGAAAGTGAAGCCGCAGAGGGCGATCAGTGCGTATGGCGTCGTCTCGGATTCGAAACGCGCGAATCTGGAGAAGATGAGCGTAAGGATAAGAGTGGACGCCAGAGGCTGCACGATCACCCAGCCGATTCCGAGAAGCGTCTGTTTGTATCTGACCTTGATGTCGCGCCAGATCAAGAGGGACAATACTTCCCGGTATTCGTAGATCTCCTTCAGGTCTGGGAATAAGCTCTTTCCCCGGGCGTTTATCCGAATCTCGTATGACATTATCTTTCGATCGGCTGAACTTGCTCCTTTTTGCAACCAAAGCTTTCCTTGGCCCATTCGCCCGAAGGCTGGCTCCCTGATTACTTCAGGACCTGAACAAGCTCCTCAGGTCGTTTCAAGAACCCATTGAAAGCTCGTGTCGCAAAACGTTTTATGAGGATACTTCATACTCGCGGAAAACCGGAGCGAGGAGTCAGGATGGGATGTGCCACACGCATTGTCGGCCAGTGGCGCGCGTGACGAGGCTCCCGGTGAGAGTTTGCTGTCTTGGTTCTGGCAAAACGAGGTTCCTGGAAACTCAATGAGAATTCTCCATCTGATGAGCCAACTGGAGAGAGGCGGTGCAGAGATGCTTGCGCTCGACGTTTGTGCCAATGCCGTGGATGCCGGTCTGGACATCACGCTCTGTTCATTTTACGGAGGAACGATGGAGCCGGAATTCCGCGACACCGGGGTCGAGATGCTGATCCCATTTTCCGAAAACCAGCGGGTGTGGACTTTGGTTCGCGAGTTGAGGAAGACGATAAAATCAGGGCGTTTCTCGATCGTTCACGCGAATCAGCCAAGAGAGGCGCTCGTATCAGTACTCGCGGCTTTCGCGACCGGAACAAAGACGGTATTCACTTATCACGGATTCAAACCGGGCAGGCGGGATACACAATGTGTTAATGCTTCATCGAGGTTCTGTGCTGCCAACGTGTTCTGTTCCAAATTTATGCTCGATTATTATCAACAGCTTCCGGAGCTCAGGACGATCCCTAACACGCACGTAATTTACAACGGGATCGATCGGCGAAGGCTTGTATCGTCCGGAAATTCGATACGATCAGAGCTGGGAATTCCGTCAGATGTAACGGTGGGTGTGATGGTGAGTACTTTCAGGCCGCCCGTTAAGGACCAGAAAACGGTCTGCCTCGCACTAAAGAAGTTAGCCGAAAACGGTAACGAAATTCAGTTCATTTTTGCGGGCTCCCCGTATTCAGCGGATGCCCGTTCGTGTTTCGAGGAGTGTAGAACTATCGTACGGGACTCCGGGCTGGATGAAAGCGTTCATTTTGTTGGGTCCCGGCAGGATATTCCGGACATACTGGACTCGGCTGACTTCGTTGTCCATTCTTCGCTTCACGAAGGGCATCCATTGGCAGTCATCGAGGCGATGATGAAGCGGAAGCCGATCATACTGTCCGATATTCCGGCCCACAGGGAGACCTCCGAAGACGGAACTACCTGCCTCCTGTTCAAGACCGGTGACCCGGAAAGTCTTGCCGAGAGGCTCATCGAACTGCTCGAGTCGCCTCGGCTTCAGGAGGAGATCGCCGACCGCGGATTCGAGATTGCCGAACGCCGCTACACGATAGAGCGTCATCTGGAGTCGCTCTCCTCGCTTTATTCGTCTCTGGTATGAAAGTGCTCTACCACCTGGACTCCCTTGATCGCGGCGGCACCGAGACGATCGTCCTGGATGTCTGCAGATCAGCGGAACGGAACGGCTTCGCCGCGATCCTCTTTGCAAGCGGCGAAGGAGATCTGAAGGAGGATTTGGAGGGTTCCGGGATCGACCATCGCTTTTGCCGGCGGAGACTGCCGATCGACCCGTTTCTTGCACTCCAGATCCGCAGAACACTGGTCAGGGAGAAAATAGACGCGGTCCACGGATTCCAGGCTGTTGAGGTCATTCATCTATGGCTCGCGGCGTTGGGCACGGGAGTCCCGGTTATCTACTCGCACGGCGGCTTTACGAGCGGCTGGAAGAATCGCATCGGTGCGCGGATCGCTGCGCGTCTTGCGGAAAGGAACATCGCCGTCAGCCGCTCGCTGCTGGATTATCTCGCGACGGACCTGAAGATCAGCGGAGCCGGCGGCTTCGAGGTCATATGGAACGCGATCGACGAGAGAAGGCTGGAAAGCGACGGTCGCTCGATCCGGGAAGAGCTGGAGATCGGAGATAACGTGCCGTTAATGGCAATGACCGCAAACTTTCGCGGAGACGGGACCAAGGACCAGCTCACGGTCTGCCGGGCCCTTGATCACGTCAGGAGAAACGGTGGCCGGTTCGGATTCCTCTTCATCGGGAGCAATACGGGCCCGGGTGAGCGTGAATACCTTGCTTGCAGGGAATTCTGCTCTTCGCACGGGCTTGAAGACGACGTGTTTTTTCTCGGGTCGAGGGACGACGTGGGTTCGATCCTGGATCACGTGGATCTGTTCGTTTACTCCTCCCGAATGGAGGGATTGAGCATTGCCGTTGCCGAGGCTATGCTCAAAGGCGTGCCAATGATCGTATCCGGGATCGATCCTTTGCTTGAGGTGACTCGCGCCGGGGAGCTTGCCGGGGTATTCGAGGTGGGAGACGCCGAAGGGCTTGCCGATCAGATCGAAACGTATCTTGGCGACGAAGCGCTCCGGAGTGACCAGGGCCGCAAGCTGAGAGCTTATGCGATCGAGCATTTCACGATCGGCGCACATCTGGAGAAGCTAAAGGCCCTCTACAGGGAAGTGCTTGGTTCCGTGCCGCCCGGCCCAGCGGATCGGTCGGTCTGATTTAGGCGCTTTCGTCCGTCCGCTCGATGTCGTCCGCGACTGGAGCTTCACGGTTTCTGCAAGACTTACCGACGGTCCTTTACAGATGCCCCCGCGCTACCGCTCTTCACCCTCGCCTCTGAATACGGCGGGCAAGGTCATTAGCATGATCCGCAGGTCCAGCCACACCGACCAGTTCTCGATATAGTACAGGTCCAGTCTCACCATCTCTTCGAACATCAGATTGTTTCGTCCGGAAACCTGCCACAATCCCGTTATCCCCGGCTTGATGTCCAGCCTCTTTCTGTGCCAAACGTCGTATTCCCGGACTTCGTAGTGGATCGGTGGTCTGGGGCCCACGACGCTCATATCGCCCTTCAGAACATTGAACAGCTGCGGGATCTCGTCAATGCTCCAGCGGCGAAGCCATGCCCCCACCCTTGTGATCCTCGGGTCGTCGGCAACTTTGCCGCGCTTACCGGCAGCATCGCCGGCGCCGCCCTTTATGTGCTTTTGATAGCTCTCCCTATGGATCGAATCGTCCGAGCCCGTCCTCATCGTGCGAAACTTCAGACACTCGAAGATGCGGCCGTCCATTCCCACACGCTCTTGCCGGAAAAGAATCGGGCCGGGCGAGTCGAGCTTGATCATAATCGCGGACAACAGCCAGAGAGGCGCCAGTGCAATGATGGAGATCATCGCAACCACGATATCGAGAACACGCTTTACAAGCCTGCCGGACTCCGAGAACGGCTCCCGGAACAGTGTGACCACGGGAAGCACGCCTATCTGGTCGACATTCGTCTTCTGCGGAATGGAATTGAAGAGGGAAGGAGCAAATCTGAACTCGACCTTGCCGTGTCTGCCGCCCGTCAGCATCGTCTCGAACAGGAACTCTTCCGGGATCTTGTCGTCCGTGATTATCACCTCTTCGATTCGCAGTTCCCTGATAAGCTGAGGGAGATCTTCGAGGCCGCCGATCACCCTGGCGCGATGAAATGACCTGTCGGCTCCCGAATCGATCACGTGAACCTCCCCGCCCTTCTGCGTGGAAATGACGCCGGCTATCCGAAAACCGAGTTCAGGCCTCTTCAGGAGCTCTTCAACTGTCCTTTCGGCCTCCTTGTTTGTTCCGACGATAAGTGTGGGCTTTAGATTTAGGCCACGCCGCCTGAAGAACGACTGGAACATCCGAAGGCCCAGGTGGAACACGGAATAAGCACCGGCCGCGATCGCAAAATCGATGAGAAAGACGCCCCTTGAATATGAGAAGTCCCTGAATTCAAAACCTCCGCGAAACAGGAAGGTAGCTGCGATCAGCAGAAGTGACCCGGTGAGAGTGGCCTTCTGAACCTTCAGGAATTCCGAGATATACGAAAATGCTCCGCTTAAGCTATAGAGCGAGTGATACCAGCATGCTCCTGCGCGAAGCGGCATCGCCAAAAGTGCGATCGAGGCATATGGCAAAAACTCGCGCGAAAACGCTAGCGATCCTGTATCGATCCATCTGGAGCCTTCCCGCAGGCCAAAGGCGATGCTCAGCGACAGGAATGCGAGGACCATATCGGTGCCTGCGATCAGGATTCTCACCGACGGCATCACCCACGACGGGGCCTTCTGTTCGAACGGTGCAAGGACCGGCGTTTCTTCATCTGCCGAGATCTTCTTGTCCATCAGGATTCCTGTTCTCCATCAGAAAAGCGGGCTCCAGTATGCTCCAATTCGCAGAGCTTCGCATCAGCAGGTATGAGCGGTGAGACCGCGGTACTCCTGCCATGCTATTCTTTCACGATGACCGGTCCGACAGAAACCGCCGCGGGAGTGAAACCTTCGGTACTGATCACGTCTCCCAACCTCGATAGCAGCAGGAACGTGAGCGGAATATCGACACTCGTGCGAGACATCGTCGCCTCGGACATAGCCGATTTTCATCATTTCACAGCCGGAAGGAAAGACGGTGAAAGGAGCGGACCGGTCTGGGTGTTTCGGCAGATCTTCCTACCGCTTCGTTTCATTGCAAAGCTTGTCTTTAGCCGGATCGATCTCGTCCATATAAACACATCGTTTCAGTGCAGTGCGATTCTGAGAGACTCCACGCTGGTACGACTCGCGAGAGTCGCAGGCGTGCCGTCGATCGTCCATATACACGGAGGGCCTCTTCTGTACGAGGGCATCCCCGGGGGATTCCTTCGGAGAACCGCGGCCGGAATGCTTGGGAGATGTTCCATCGTTCTGGTGCTCAGCTCCATCGACGAGAACAAGGTACTTGAACTATGCCCTGAAGCGAGAGTATCGGTGCTCCCCAATGCTGTCCGGACCAACTTCCGTGTCGATCGCGGGCCCGAGACCTTTCCGAGGTCAGTCATCTTTTGCGGGAGGATTCAAAAGGCGAAGGGTCTTGAAACGCTGATCGACACGGTTGAGATACTTCGCAAGCAGGGGACCGAGCTAAGGTTCGAGTGTTACGGCACCGGACCGGACGAGGCCGAGTTTGTTGAGCGGATGCGAACGGTGCTTGGCGGTTCGTTCCGCCATCACGGGGTGGCCGATACCAGGGAGATCTGGAAGGCGTATTCAGGTGCTGACATATTTTTCCTTCCGTCAAACGGCGAGGGTCTTCCGCTGTCCCTGCTTGAATCGATGGCCGCCGGATGCGTGCCGGTCGTTACGGATGTCGGCGCAAACTCTGTTGTTATCGAGCACGGCCGGAACGGGTTCATTTTTCCTCCCGGCTCGGCAGAAGAGTTTGCTTCCGCTTTGTCTTCGCTTTTGACCGCCGGGGTCGATCTTTCCGGGCTGCGGTCCGAAGCTGTGAGAACCCTCGAGAGCAGGTTTTCATTTGATTCGTTTCTGGAGCATCTGAGCGGCATCTACGAGGATTTGCGCAAATGAGCGCGAGTACACCCGAGAATCCGGCCTGCGCGCGGCTTTCCGAGGGAGATCAGGCCGACGGAGGCTCGATGACAAACGGCGCCTCCGCGTACAGCTCCGTGAGGGTGATCAGTCTAGATGTGGACGTGCTTGACCTCGAAACCGCCGCAAATGAAGTGATCAAGCTCTCAAAGGAAGGGAATGGCGGTTATGCCTCGTTCATAAACGCCCACTCGACTATTGAGGCGCATCTTCACAAGTCTCACGCCATCGCGGTCCGCGGCTCAACTTTGGTCCTGCCTGACGGGGCGCCTGTTGTCTGGATGCAGAAACTTCTGGGCGAAAGGAGCGCGGGCCGTGTACGGGCGAACGACCTGATGATCAGGTTGTGCGAGATCGCCGCCGAGCGGGGGATCCCGGTCGGATTCTACGGTTCGAGCCCCGCCGTCATAGATGCGATCCGGAACCGGGCAGCGCGCGAGCTTCCCGGTCTGAAGATCCATTACGCATATTCGCCGCCTTACAGGCCGCTGGGCACCGAGGAGCACGAACAGGTGCTCGCTGAGATCCTGGCCTCCGGGCCGCAACTTCTGTTTGTGGGTCTGGGCTGTCCCAAGCAGGAACGGTGGATGCACGAGAACCGCGGATCGCTGGACACCTTTATGCTCGGTGTGGGTGTTTCTCTCGACTACTATGCGGGCGAGGTGGCGGAAGCTCCCCCGGGCTTCCGCTCGCTTGGCCTGGAATGGTTCTACAGGCTGTTGCACGAGCCGGGGCGGCTGTGGCGGAGATACTTGCTCCTGAATCCTTACTTTATTTTTCTGTCACTGCTGCAATTGCTGGGGCTCGAAAGGAAGCCCAACTCATGGCGGCGATCCGGCTAGAGGCGGGGAGACCTTCCGGCCGGGTTCGAGAGCTCCAACTATGGGATCATTTTCTCTAAATAATATCGACAGGTTTGCTGGACTTGATGGAGGCTCGGCCCTTGTCAGGTGGACTGAACGTTTGTCCTTTGTGTTCACGGTCTTGCTGTTCCTCACCGCCCCGCATTCTATCGCGGCCTCGCAGACAGCCTGGGCGATCGCATCCATCTTTTGGCTGTCTTCCGTCGCGGCCAGGTATCTGGCGCGCGAGCCGCAAAGACTGAACCCGACCTTTCTACTCATTCCGATCGGCGTCTTTGCGGCCTGGACCGTGATCACGGCGTTTCTTTCATACACTCCGGACATTTCGACGGGCAAGCTCGATGGCCTGCTCTTGTTCATCGCGTACTTCCTGGTCGTCAACATAGTGAGGACCCGCAAAGCTGCAAAGCTCCTTGCGTTCGCGATCTTCCTCTCGTGCATGGTGAACGTGCTCTGGACCCCGCTTGAACGGATCCCGGGGCGCGGCGTCGAGGTCCGCGGGCTTTCGGCGAACGGTCCGCTCGCTTCGGCCGGAGCTCAGGAATCCGACACCCTGCTTGAGGTCAACGGTGTGAAACTGGACAATCCGGCGCAGCTGGTTCGTGCGATCGAGACGGAAGGCGAAGGGCGGATCAGGTTCTATCGGCCGGATTTCTATGAATTTTATACCATCAGATCGGGCGATCTTTCGGCGGGAGAAACGCCTGAGGACAGGCTGGGATTCAGCTCGTGGGGCAGAAGCCGCAACTGGCGGTCATCCGGATTCTACGGAATGTACGCGACCTATGCCGAGATGCTGGTGCTTCTTGCGACTCTAGTAGCGGGCCTGCTCGCGGCGGCCCTGATCGCGGGCCTGCGAGACCAGGAATCTGTTGACCTTCGGTCTATGTTTCGGGCAATGCTGGAGAAGAGGAACCTCGGACTCGCTTTCTGTCTCCTGATGATGGGAGTCGGACTACTGTTGACCGTAACGAGAGCACCCCAGGCGGCATTCCTCCTTGGCCTGTTCGTTATCGCCGGGCTTGCCTTCGGAAGGAAAGCCGTTCTGGGGATAATCCTCTTGTCGATCCCGATCGCGGCGCTGGGCCTCTATGTAATGCAGTCAGCCCGAAAGGTCACGTTTTTCGACCCCGCCGACGGATCGACACAATGGCGTCAGACAGTCTACAGGGAGGGCATTGACCTTTGGCTGAAAAATCCGAGGCATTTTTTCCTGGGCGTGGGTATGGACTCGCACAAGAGATTTGCCAAAGAATGGAAGCTCTTTGACGACGGAAAGCTCAATCCCGGACATTTTCATTCGAATCCGATCCAGCTCGCTACCGAACGCGGTCTGCCCGCCCTCGTCGTTTTCATTTGGCTGACGGCCTTTTTCTTGTGGCGGACATGGAAGGCGATCTCGCTATGCCGTTTCGCATCGTGGTGGGAACACGGCATCCTGCTCGGGGGATTTGCAGGCATGGTCGCTTTTCAGACAAGCGGACTGGTTCACTACAACTTCGGCGACAGCGAGGTTGTTATGGTCCTGTATCTTGTCATGGGCCTGACGGTTTTGACCGTTCAAAGATGCGAGGCAGATCAGAAAAGCGTGGAAGGTGCCTGATGATTCTGCTTCATACGCGGCCCGGGCGAAGAATTCACGGAGGCAGTCTCAAAAGTCCAAAGCAGTCACTTCCGGGCCGATCATCCGGGACCGACCTGGAAACCTGCACATTTCAAATGCCTAGTCGCGGATCAGCACGACGACCGCCTGTTCCGCTTCCAGGACCTTGCTGAAGAAGTCCCTTACGGATGCGTACGCCGAAGCCGGGACCGTCGCGTTCTTCATCGTCATCTTTCTTTCGAACAAAAGTTTTCCTTCCTCGACGGTATAGCTCGTCGAGTAGCTCCCGAACTCCGATTTCAGGTCTACCGCCTCCGGGACCTCGTCAACGGAAAAGCCGCTCGGAAGGGCGATCGAAGCTCTTTCCAGGAACGAGCGCGATTCGAGCTGGACCGGGTTCGTTCGCTCCTTTTCGGTCAGGTAGATCGACCTAGAGCGGCTCACGATCGCCGGGCGGAAGATCAAGAGGCGGTTCTGCATCAGCTGACCGTACGCAGGCGCCTCGAAATCGACCTTCAGATTGAAAGCGGAATCGAGAAAGTCGTCTCTGGGCTCGAAACTCACGAGTTTCGCCGCGGTCGCGCCGTCTGTGAGCCAGCCTTCGATCACCTTCCGGTAGTCGTCTTTCGCGCTCTTCTTGAAGAGGAGCCGTTCGTAGGCGGACGTCTGTCCCTTCGTGTTCTCTTCGATCGATCCTTTGATCGTGCCGTTCTCCGCAAGGCGAACGTCCACTGTTCGCTCCAGAGTGTTGACTTCCGCGGGCACGACGGGCATCTGCACCAGGCCGCCGGTCTCCCCGGCGATCACGAGCCCGTGGCTTCCCTGCAAATGCGTGGGGAGATCGCCGACGGGCGTGAGGTCGTCCGTGGAATCGAACATCAGCAGGCGGCCGAGAGTCGGGTGATCGACGATCGTGTGCGAATGCGTGTCCGCTCCGACCCTGACCGCGATAATGCAGTGATTGAACTGCCTCGGCGAAGCCCACTCCTTGCGAACGAAGGTGGGATCTCCGGAGAAGATCGCCACCGGAAAGGCGTCGATCTTCAACGCCCGGAGCATCGCCCGCATAAGCGTAGCCTTGTCCTTGCAGTCCCCGTATCCGCGTTCGAGAACCAGGTCCGAAGGCCTGGGCCGGTAGCCGTTGCCGTGTCCTACGCCGATGTCGATCGAAATGTACTGGAGGTTCTGGACATAGTTCCCGATCGCCTTGATCTTTTCCATCTCCGTCTCGGCGCCGGCAGTCAGCTCCCGCGCTTTTGCCGCGATCTCGTCGTTGATGATTACCTTGTCGTCGTAGAGCCCGGTTGCCCAGACCGAAACGTCCTTCCAGTCGCCAAAGGCCTTGTTTGTCGTTTCCGGGCCGGCCTCCGGCGTGAAATTCACGGCGATAAGGGGAACCAGGTTCGAGATGGAAGGGCTCATCGGCTCCGGAGGGATCGGAGCCAGGCCGCCCAATTCCCAGGTGTAAGACGTGCCGGCAACCCTCGGCTGAAGTTCGGCGTGATTGAAGGTCAGGCTCTCTGCCTTCCATCCCTGCGGAAGATTCAGTATGTACCGGGAGCGAAGCGTCGGAAGCCGCGTCTGGAACTGGAATACATCCTGGAAGAACAACGGCCGGTATTCTGTCGTGACGGTGTAGCCGAAGACCGAACCCACGCTCATCTCGCCCGACGCGTCAACCACCTTCACTCGCCCTTCGTTGTAAACGTCGTCCGTGTCCGAGATTATGTCCAGCACGTCCTTCTTCGAGAATTCTTTTACGTTGCCCCTCGGGTCGATCGCCCAGGCATCAAGATCGCTGACCTTTTCGGTGCTTGCCAGGTAGAAGGCGCGCGCCCTGGCAAGGCCCCGGCCCTCGAGCGTAAGCACGCGGATCGCCCACTTTCTCACGATCTTGAGCTTCCCGTCGGACCCCAACGTGACGTTCTCTTCGTCAAGCAGGACGACCGCCGGCACATCCTTGTCGTACTGCGGATTCGAGCCCGCTGCCACTTCCCTCAGCCATTGCGGAGCGGAATCGCCTATTGCAAATCCGGAAGACAGTAATGTGAGCAGGAACGCGAGCGCGAGCGGAAAGCGGGAAACTAGCGACATAATGCAATACCTCTTGACGGCGGACCGAACCGGATGCCGACGTCTTTGCTTTCGAAGAAGGGAGAACGGCCGGCCCCGGGCGCGAACGCCTCGAACGCCGGCCGGACAAGTCTGATCGATCATTCGGCAGCGATCTTCTTCAGGGTGATCGTGTGCGTGTCGGCCTTATGGAACAGGTCGAACATCGTCTTGACCGGCTTGTATGATTCGACCGGGAAGAAAATATTGCCGCCGCCCCCGAAATGGAATTCTCGCTTGTATTTCAGCAAATTGGTCGATGCTTCGATACCTATGTTGATCGTCAACGATCCGATCCCGCTACTGTCTGCGACCGGAGCCGGCTTTTCGCCGCTGTCAATCTCAAACCCTTCAGGCAGCCGGATGGTAATGTCGTCAGACTCCGACCATGGGAACGGGAAGTAAACGTCATAGGTCCGGGAATCACTTGCCAGACGGGCCGTTGTTCCATATTCGAAGACTCCGGGCTGGATGAAAAGCCTTGAGCCGGTCTTTTGCGCGAAGTTCGGAATGCGGAGCTTGTACCTGTAAACTATCGGCTTGTCAGGTTCATTCAGGTTTTCGATCGAGATCGCGGACACCTCCGCCGTGCTCATCCTGCTCTTGATCTCCTCCTTGATGAATTCCTCTCGCTGATTCTCCGACACATCGAAATTTCTCAGCTTGTGCCTGTAGGACAGGTGGCCCGTGTATTCCATCGAAACTGTGCCTTCGAGCGTTCCGTCGGCGTTCAGCGTGAAGTCTCCCTTTCTGGTTTCCTTGGAGTCGCGGTACCCGAGCATCGGCGTGGTAGTTGTTATGTAGTCTTTGTAAGCGAGAAGGAACACAGATGTGTTCTCTTCATACCACGCAAGCGTTCCGTATGGAACAAAAGGGTCGCCCGGGTCGAAGTAATGCCACCTTCCATTCATTTCGACGGCAACACCCGCCAGGTGAATAAAGGATGCATGCGCCCTTCGGGGATTGAAGAACATCTCGCTTCGGTCGCCGGTGAACGCAAGCCTGGTTTCGAAACCTGCCGCATCGGCGAGAGACGCGAACAGCTTGTTGACCTCTTCCGAACGGCCCTGAAGTTTCTTGTAAGTGTCGTCGTCGGAGCTGTTGAGCTTTATCTCGTCGAGTTCGGTCTCTGTGATCTCCGGCGAGAAACTTAGATTCTTGACCCGCCTTACGCAGAAGTCATAGAGCTTCTTGATCTTTTCCTCGTCGGTTGCAGCGGATCCGATTATCTCTTCGGCAGCTGCCCTCATTTTCTTGCCGGGTTTCAGCGTGTCCTTGATCTCATATGCCTTGGCGACGTAATAACCGACGCTGGACCATATGTCGGTGTGCGTTATGTTCTCGTCGGCGTTCATGTAATAGACAAGCATCCAGCTGCGAACCTCATCCTCGGGCGGCATGTACGGCTCTTCCTTCATCGCGGGGACATTACTCAGTTCTGCCCGGTGCATATTGCCCTTTACCTTCTCAAACTTATTGCCGCTCATATTGAAGGTCAGATAACGCACGTCGCCATACGGCTTGAAGTAATAGGCGACATACTGCATGGGGATGTCCCTCTGGAAGACCATCCTCATATGGTTGGCAGAGCTCTTTCGATGGATCTCTTTGTATCGGTACTCGACGATGACGCCGGGCTCGATGTTGGGGACGGCGAACGACTTCGCCTTGACCTTTACATCGTTTCCTTTAACGATCTCGCGGTCGAACACATCATCCTTTGCCAATTCGACTATCGTACCGTCGGGCTTAATGACCCTTGCCTCTATTTCCTTGATCTTGATTCCCTTGATATAGGGGATATCGACCTTGCTGAACTTATCGCGTCCGCGCTCATTGAAGATCTTGACCCTGACATAATGGCGCATTACGAGGTCAGCGGACGCGTCATCAACGGTGATCTCCCAGAAGATCGCCTCGGCATCGGCATCGGCTTCCACCTTGCCCTTTGTCATCGACAGCTCTTCTGGGGTGACAGGGCGCCAGTCTTCGGCGGCAAAGACATTCGGGAACGCGAACACGATTACAAGCAGGCACGCGACGAGAACGAATCTCGGGGAATGCTGATTCGACATAAAATACTCCTTAATTTCCTTTCTACTCAGCACTACGGGTGAGAGCAACGTGGGTTGTCCTGTCTTCGAGGACTTCAGTTTTTTTGATTGAATTGACTCAAGACAATATATCCTCAAAACTGCCCGTTTTGCAACGGTTTTTCGGATTTAGAATTACGAAATTCCGGAATCTGATGGGCAGGTCGAGGCTAACGGATTGAAGCGAAAAGGTTTGGGCGTCGGGAGAATTTCGCGGCACCCGACTAATATAATGGAAGGGAATCGGAGGTTAAGTGCTTATCCTTCAGGAGCACGGTGTCTGTGCACGCCAACCGAATGTAAACACGCGGCCTCTTCTACGAACCCGAACCGATCTTTCCCGCTGCTGGTTCGGGGGCTGTCTCAAAAGTACTCTTAGGGATCTCTTCGGTCTTATCTGAGTCGTCTATCGTCGGAAAATGACCATCAGTTGCCCCCCGCTTCAGCGGGGGGACCGAAAGGGCCAATAGACTATTTCGCCGGCTTCAGCCGGCTATCTCGGGGCTAGAGCCCCAAATACATCGATCCGCAGCCCCACCCCCCGCCGAAGCGGGGGGCAACTGATAGCTTCTCATAACCCGCCGGGTGAACTTCTCCAGCCTTGAAAAAAGAAGAGCCTTTTGAGGCCGCCCCCGTGACCGAATCCTTCTCACTGCGTTTTGAATGTCAGTCGCGCTCCGGAAACCGAACGTACCGCCGCTAACGCGACTATGGGTCCGGGGAGCCGCGCCTTACCGTGGGCGGCGCCCTTCGGGCTTACCCACAGCTAAATGCGTATGTCCGCTACGCGGTCGGCTATGCCCGTCGCCCGCGCTCCGTGTTCCGATGGTTATTCCCGTCGCTCGCGGGACGCGTGCGTTCCGTTCGCCCCCTAGTGTTCCGGACCCGCTTTCGAAACCGGTTTGTTGGGCCGATCGAATACCGCTACTATTGTCCGAGTATCTAACGGGGCATACTGGTCCGCCGTCGGCATTCTTTTTCAGGCCGGGGAACGGCGGGATATTGAACGCAATCACAAGCTTGGCCGTCGGCTGATGCTGCAGCCGGCGGTTTCTGAGCAGCAAGGGGAAAATAAATGGGAGACACGATAAAAATTCTCGGGATCGCCGGGAGCATAAGGGAAGGATCGTACAATCGCTTTGCGCTGCGCGCGGCGGGAGAACTTCTGCCGGACGGCGCCGAGCTTGAGATCTTCGATATAAGTGACATACCGATGTTCAATCAGGACGACGTAGATGAAATGCCGCCGATCGTAGTCGAAATGAAACGGAAGGTCACCGAGGCGGACGCGCTCTTGTTCTCGACTCCCGAATACAACTATTCGGTTCCGGGTGTGCTGAAAAACGTCATCGACTGGGGATCGAGGCCGTACGGGGACAACTCCTGGGACGGAAAGCCGACCGCGATAATGGGAGCCTCGACCGGAATCCTTGGCACGGCGAGGGCCCAGTACCACCTGCGCCAGGTGTTCGTCGCTTTGAATATGTACGTCCTGAACAGGCCTGAGGTGATGATCGCGAAGGCCGCGGAGCGGTTCGACGAAGAGGGGAATCTGGTCGACGAACAGACAAAGGAATTCGTGAAGAGCCTTATGACCGCGCTAGTGAAGTGGACCCGGAAGATGAGTTAAGGGGCTTAAATTTGAAAGGCGAGAAAAAGAGGCTGCCCTTTCGGACAGCCTCTTGAACTTCCCCGGCTCGTTGTTAGAAAACCGATCAGCCGAGATCGAAGCGGTCTAGCTCCATCACCTTGTCCCAGGCCTTGACGAAGTCCTTGACGAACTTCTCTTCGCCGTCGTCAGCGCCGTAAACCTCGGAGATCGCTCGCAGCTGAGAGTTCGATCCGAAGACCAGGTCAACGCGGGTTCCGGTCCACCTGACCTCTTCGGTCTCGCGGTCGATCGCCTCGAACTCGATCTCTTTTTCAGAGGTGGGCTTCCACATCGTTCCCATATCGAGAAGATTGACGAAGAAGTCGTTCGAGAGAGTTCCGGGCCTGTCGGTGAACACGCCGTGCTTCGAGCCTCCGTGGTTCGCGCCGAGCGCACGCATTCCGCCGACCAGGACCGTCATTTCGGGCGCCGTCAGCGAAAGCAGGTTCGCGCGGTCGAGCAGAAGCTCTTCGGCAAGGTCGTCGTGCCCGTCGCCGAGGAAATTGCGGAAGCCGTCGGTCTTGGGTTCGAGATAGCCAACCGACTCGACATCGGTCTGCTCCTGCGAGGCGTCCATACGGCCCGGCCTGAACGGGACGGTCACATCGTAACCCGCCTTCTTCGCCGCCGATTCAACCGCCGCGCATCCGCCGAGGACGATCAGGTCCGCAAGCGAAACCTTCTTGCCTCCGGATTGCGATTCGTTGAACTCTTTCTGGATCTCTTCGAACTTTGCGATGGTTTCCTGAAGCTCGGCCGGTTCGTTGACCTGCCAGAACTTTTGCGGGGCGAGCCTAATGCGGGCCCCGTTCGCACCGCCGCGCTTGTCGGAATCGCGGTAGGTCACTGCCGAAGCCCAAGCGGTCTTCGCAAGCCTTCCGACGGACATCCCTGAACCGAGCAGCTTTTCTTTAAGCGAAGCAATGTCGTTCTCGTCGATGAGCTCATGATCGACTTCCGGGATCGGATCCTGCCAGATCAGTTCCTCGCTCGGAACTTCGGGTCCCAGATACCTTTCTTTCGGCCCCATGTCGCGGTGAGTGAGCTTGTACCACGCTCTTGCGAATGCGTCCGCGAACTCGTCGGGGTTCTGGTGGAATCTTTCCGAGATCGGACGGTAGATCGGGTCCATGATCAGTGAAAGGTCCGTCGTGAGCATCATCGGGGCGTGACGCTTGTTCGGATCGTGCGCGTCGGGTACTGCGTCCGCAGCCGCGCCGCCCTTCGGCTTCCACTGGTGAGCTCCCGCGGGGCTCTGAGACAACTCCCATTCGTATCCGAACAGGTTGTCGAAGTAGCCGTTATTCCACTGTGTCGGCTCGTTCGTCCAGGCACCTTCGAGGCCGCTCGTGATCGTGTCCGCGCCGTGCCCTATACCGTAATTGCTTCTCCATCCGAGCCCGAGTTCCGCGATGTTCGCGCCTTCAGGTTCGGGTTCAAGGTTCGAGTCCGGAGCAGCTCCGTGGCACTTTCCGAAAGTGTGTCCGCCGGCGACGAGGGCAACGGTCTCTTCGTCGTTCATTGCCATTCGCTTGAACGTTTCGCGGATGTCGACAGCGGCCTTGATCGGGTCGGGATTGCCGTTCGGTCCCTGCGGGTTCACGTAGATCAGTCCCATCTGGACCGCGCCGAGCGGGTTTGCGAGATCGCGTTCGCCGCTGTAGCGCTGGTCGTCAAGCCACTCTGTCTCCGGTCCCCAGAAAACGTCGCCTTCCGATTCCCAAAGGTCCTCGCGGCCGCCCGCGAATCCGAAGGTCTTGAGCCCCATCGACTCGAGCGCGACATTTCCGGTAAGGATCATAAGGTCGGCCCAGGAGATCTTGCGGCCGTATTTCTTCTTGACCGGCCACAGAAGGCGCCGCGCCTTGTCGAGGTTCGCGTTGTCGGGCCAGCTGTTAAGAGGCGCGAACCGGAGCGTTCCGGACCCGCCGCCGCCCCGGCCGTCGATCACGCGATAGGTTCCCGCGCTGTGCCATGCCATGCGAATGAAGAAGGGCCCGTAGTGGCCGTAATCCGCGGGCCACCAGGGCTTCGAGTCCGTCATTACCTTGTGAAGGTCCTGTTTCACGGCCTCGAGATCAAGGCTTTCGAATTCTTTGCGGTAGTTGAAGTCCGTTCCCATGGGATTGGACCTTTCGGAATGCTGGTGAAGTATTTGAAGGTTAAGCTGGTTCGGCCACCAGTCCTTGTTGGACCAGGCACCGGCCGACGTATGCCTCTTGGCGCCGTGCATCACAGGGCACCCGTTTCCGTTTCCATTAGTCGAGTCGGTCATGTTCGCTCCTTGTTTAGTATTAGAATAATTCTAATTTATATCACTACCTTCCGAGCGATTCAATTCGGGAGACGGGAGACGGGAGACGGGAGACGGGAGACGGGAGACGGGAGACGGGAGACAGGAGACGGGAGATGGGAGACAGGAGACGGGAGACAGGAGACGGGAGATGGGAGACGGGAGACAGGAGACGGGAGACTCTCCCGCCCCGAAGGGGCTACGGAAGTTAGCCCCGGGTAAGAGACCGCCGTCGACACGCACGCCGGAGGCGTGCCGCATGAGACAGGAGACGGGAGACCGGGGATTCGCGACCGCGCAGCGGTCATATGCATTTAGCCGTGGGTAAGCCCGAAGGGCGCCACCCACGGTAAGGCGCAGCTCCGTGAACCTATTGTCGCGTTAGCGACGGCACTTGATGACGTTGGTTTTGTGTGAAAAAGTGTCTCGTCGAAATTCGAACAACAGGAGAATGATCACTGTGTCCAGATTGCCGCGAAAGATCACGAGACTGATCGTCTTGCTGGCCTTCCTTGCGTTGGGCGCCAATGTGTTCGCCCAGACGCTCAAAGCCGAAACACCCGATGATGTCGTGACGCTCGACTCGATCATCAAGGCGTACTATGAAGTCGTGTCCGGACCCGCCGGGGAAGCGCCGGACTACGAGCGCGACTCATCGCTGCACCACCCGAGCGCGCTTATCTCCGTCGCTTCCGTCAACGGCGAAGGGAAGCCTCAGCTTGCGACGATGTCTTTGAGGGGATTCTATGACCGCTTCGGCGGTGTCAGGCGAACGGGATTCTATGAATGGGAGGTCCACCGCAGGACCGAACGATTCGGCAATATTGCGAATGTCTGGAGCACCTACGCCGCCAGCGACAAGCCCGGCGGGAAGCCGTTCATGCGCGGGATCAACAACATTCAGCTATTCCACGACGGCAAAAGGTGGTGGATCGTGAGCTGGATCTACGACTCCGAGCGTCCCGAGAACCCTATCCCAAAAGAGTACCTCTCGTACGATCGGTGAACCGAAGCACGATCGCCGGGAGTGCCTGAATAAAGGAGAATGAGATTATGCGAGGCCAGATACTCTTCCGCTCGATGCTGACCGTCTCCATCGTGCTTTTCGCCGCGGCGACGGCCAATTCGCAAGCCGGCGGTAAGAACGACGTGCCGGAACTGCTGTCCCCCGAAGAATTCGAGATGATGGACAACGGCTGCAGCACTCAGGCGGACTTTGTCGAATGGCGCTTCGAATGGTCAAAAGTGAGCGGTGCCAAGGCGTATCATCTTTATGTTAAAGGCGAGGGAGCGAAGTACCCGGTGATCAATGCACAGGGTCTGAATAAGACGAGTTATACCCGAAAGAACATAGCGTTCATCGCCCCGCACAACGCAACGGGATGGAAATGGAAGGTTCGTGCGCTCGTAGACGGCAAGTGGCGCGACTGGAGCGACGAGAGGGAGTTCTCCGTTGAGCCGATCGATACCGATTGCTCGGCGTCCTGAACAACAGATCGCCCTCGCGGCCGAACCAGCTAGCAACCTTCCGTTGGATATGTAAGTGAATCCCGACGATCAAGATCGCGCTCGTTCACTGCTCAGCCCAGGCGATCCCTGCCATCAGCAAAATAGCGGCCGCGATTGAGGCGAGCGTTCGAACATTGTTCCAGAAGAGCCATCGGCGCTCGAACAAGCTCCGGATCTCGCCGAGTTTGGAATCCGAAGCCTGCCCGAGATCCATCCCCTGGAGCCGGTTGTTCAAAGGCACGTTGACCACCACCGTCGGCACGTGCACTGCCAGGATGACAAGTGCGCAAGCGGCTGAAACCAGCGCGAGTACCGGGCCTTGAAGGTACAGGAATCCCGCGACCGCAGATGCTACCGCACCGACTCCTGAACCGACCCAGACAAGGATGAACAAAGGGTTGTTGTCCTGAATGACACTGTCGATGGCCTTGAAGGACTCGGCGAACCGCAGGTCATCCATCTTTCCGATCCCCGGCATCACGACCACCGCGAACGCGAACAGGAATCCGGCAACCAGGGACACAAAAAGAGCGGTGATGATCAGTATCAGATCAAGCATAAGTCTCCTTACTCAATTTCAAAGCTTCCGTTCCTTCCGCGGATCAGCCGGAAGTCTCCCAGACACCTGAAGCCGCAGTGTTGTGCGCATATTCGGAAAAGTCCCTGGGCGGCCGTCCGAGAGCCCGCTCGACGCCGTCCGCGAGAACGGAATTTCTTCCGTCGAGTACCGTGGAGAACAGATAATCCATCAGCCACACAACGTCCTTGGGTGCTCCGCTTCCCTTAACGTGTTCCACGAACGCCTCGTGGGGAATGTCGGCGTACTCGATCTCACGTCCGGTGGCCTTGGAAAGGTCTGAAGCGACTTCGTCGAAGGACATCAGCCTGGGGCCCGTCACCTCGTATACCTCGCCGTCGTGGCCTACTTCGGTCAGTGCGGCGACCGCGACCTCGGCGATGTCGTCCACGTCGACAAATGGCTCCTGCGCTTCACCGGCGGGCAGCGTTATCTGTCCCGAAAGGACCATTTCAGTAAAGGCCCCTTCCGAGAAATTCTGGTTGAACCAGCTCGCCCGGACCACGGTCCATTCCAAACCGCTGTTCCGGACGAGTTCTTCACACGCCTGGGCTTCCGATTCGCCTCTGCCGGACAAAAGGACGACCCTTTCAACCCCGGATCGCTGCGCCAGGTCGAGCAATGTGCTTATCGATTCCTTAGCGCCCGGGATCGCAAGGTCGGGCGAATAACTTACGTAGATCGAGTTAACGCCCTCAAGGCAGTCGTTCCAGCCTTTCGGGTTGTCCCACTCGAACGGCGGTCTTGCAGACCTGGACCCGATCCGGACCGGGACCCCCTTTTCTTCTAACAGCTCCACGATCCGGCGTCCGGTTTTTCCCGTCCCTCCGGTCACAAATACCAAGCCGTCACTCTCTGTTCCATTGTTCATTTTATCGGTCATCGTTTTCTCCTTCTTTTGTTTTGTTGGAGAAACGATATCGAAACGGGTAGGCCTCGGTCTTGGCAGACCGCGCCAACCTTTTGACCGAATCCGCCACGGCGCGATCTAGTCCGATCCCGATACGGAAGAGATCCGGTAAGACCGCGGCGTCCTGCCGGCCCAGCGCTTGAAAGCGCGGTTGAACGCGCTTTGGTCGGAAAAGCCGGTCATAAAAGAGATCTCGGCTAGCGAGAAGCCGGAGTCGCGCAAGAGCCTTTCAGCGAGCATCCTTCTTGCGGAGTCGACGAGCTCCCGGAACGAATGACCCCGATCCGAGAGCCTCCGTTGAAGAGTCCTATCGCTCATTCCGAAACGCTTCGACACTTCGCCGATCGAAGGCACGCCTTCGCTGAGCGTGTCTGAGATATGGTCGCGTACTTCCTCTTCCAGTTCCCGGACTTCTTCCATCTCCGAGATCTCGTTCTCAAGATGGGACTCGAAAAACCGAGAAATTCCTCTGTCGGCGACCCTGTTTGGACTCTCAAGAACTTCTCGGGAAACGAACAGGGCGTCGCGGTCGGAACCGAAACGCACGGGACAGCCAAAGTAGTCCTCGTGAGCGGCTGTCGATGGGGGTGCTGCGTGTTTGAAATGTACTTCGAGGGCACTGAACTTTTCGGCACAGACCTCCCTGCTGATGCTCGCGATGCTTGCGATCGTCGCCTCGTTCGAAAGCCGCATCCCCAGCCGTCGTTCTCCTTCGCGATGAAGATGTATGAAGCCGCCACGCGGCGTCATCTCCAAACGATAGGTCGAAACGCTGGTCAGTACGCGGGCGTATCTTTCGGCCCGTCTGTAAGAACCGGCGAGAGTTGAAGCGGATTTGAACGCGAGACCGAAGGCCCCATAGTCGTCGCACCGCATAGATTCGCCTGCCTTCAGAGGGATCGATATCGGATCACTTTCGAGCCCTGCCAGCGTTTCCAGGAACGTGTAGTACTCGGTGTCGGGGATCATCAGCTTCGGGTTGGTATCCGAATCGGGATCAATGCCCAGGGACGTCAACAGGCCTGCGCTGTCGACGGAATCGTCCACCGTCGAAAGCACTTTTCTGACAAACAGTGAAGATACCTTTCCCATAAGACATGAGAACGAACGCCAAGAAACCGGGCTATGAACGGAAAAGCCTTGGCGAAGGAATATACGTTGGGGCTTACGAATGCAAGGCAGGCGACCTGGAATGGGCTTGGTTCAGGCGCGCAAGGATGGAATCCGGGTCGCGGGATTCGGGCCGTATAGTGTTAGAATCCCTGTTCATATGAGCGCTATCAAAGGGACGGGAAGCGCCCTTCCGGAGCTCGTCGTTCCAAACAGCGAGTTCCACGAGAATATCTTTTACGACAAAAGCGGGGCAGCCTTGCCTGTATCGGGCAAAGAAGCCGCCGCGAAGCTCGAGTCGATCTCCGGCATACGCGAACGCCGGTACGTTCCGTTCGATCAGGACTCCAGGCCCTTGATGACCGATGCGGCGAGGAAGGCGGTCGCGGATTCGGGGCTCGCTCCGGACGATCTTGACGGGATCATCGTCGCGCACAATGCCGGGAACATCCTCATCGGCGAACAGGCCTTTCACACTGTCCCGAACATGGCGGCCTATCTGAAGAACGCCCTCGACGTCACGAACCACGAATGCTTCGCGTACGATATTCTGTTTGCCTGCCCGGGCTGGCTTCAAGGGGTGATCCAAGCTCACCAGTCGATCGAGTCCGGCGACGCGGAGAACGTGCTGGTCGTCGGAATCGAGGTAGCTTCGAGAATGCTCGATCCGCACGATGTAGACTCGATGATCCTGGGTGACGGATGCGGCGCGGCGGTTTTCTCGAAAGACGGATCGGGACAGGGCGTGATCTCGCACGCGACATTCTCGCACGCGAACAAGGACCTCGAGAACATTTACCTGGGCAGATCGAACAAGGAAGGCGTGCCCGGAAGCTGCTGGTTCAAGATGAACGGCAGGGAAGTTTACCGTTACGCGACGACGTGGGTCCCGAAGGTTGTGAAGAAGGCCCTGGACCGCGCGGGACTCGGGCTCGCGGACATCGGAATGTTCCTTTTTCATCAGGCAAACGAAAAGCTGATCGAGGCAGTCGGGAATCATTTGGCCGAGCTGTACGGAGTCGAGCCGGAGAGCCTCGAAGGAAAGCTCCCGATGACGATCCAGTTCCTTGGGAACACGTCGGTTGCGACTATCCCGACTATGCTGGACCTGATCCTGAAGGGAAAGCTCGATGGCTACTCGATCGACGAAGGCGACACGGTGGTCTTCGCCTCGGTCGGCGCCGGGATGCATTGCAACGCGGTGGTGTATGGGTTCTAGGAGACAGGAGACAGAGATCGGAACCCGGAGCGCGAGCGACGGGCATAGCAGGAGACAGGAGACGGGAAACGGGAGACAGCAGTTAGGAGACTCTCCCGCCCCGAAGGGGCGACGGATGTTAGCCCCGGGCTAGCCGAAGGCGCAGCCCGGGGTAAAAGACCGCCGACGATCCGCACGCCGGAGGCGTGCTGCCTGGTCCTTAGGCGGCGGAGACAGGAGACAGGGATCGGAAAAAGCCGACCGCGTAGCGGTCATATGCATTTAGCCGTGGGTAAGCCCGAAGGGCGCCACCCACGGTATGGAGGCACCTCCAAATATCCAGCCGCGTCAGCGGCGTACCAGGGAGCGTGCCATTCTTACCGCATCGGTGACGAACAACTTACTACTTTAAGGAGAAAATCAACTATGGAAGCAGCAGTAAACGAACAAGAGGGAATCCGCCAGGCGATCAATTACTATTTTGAAGGCATCCGCGAAGGAAATGTGGATACGCTCAAAGAAGCGTTTCACGAAGCCGCGACGATGTGCGGGCACTTTGGCGACGAGCTTTTGATCGTCCCGATCCAGGGCCTCTACGATTTTGTGACCTCGAATCCCGCACCGGCGGAAAGCGGCGAGCCGTTCGAAGGTTCGGTGGAAGCGATCGAGGTCGCCGGCACCGTCGCATCGGCGAAGGTCACCGAGAAGTCATACATGGGCCACGACTTCACCGACTTCTTTAACCTCCTGAAGATCGAGGGCCGCTGGTGGATCGTGAGCAAGGTCTTCAACGTCGACGGGTAATGTCGTTTGTAGAGGCAGGGCTCGTCCCTGCCCGTTACAGCTCGGGCAAGGGAAACGTCATAAAAGAGTCGCATAGCGACGACCTGCGTTTAGCCGTGGGCAAGCGCAGCAGCGCGCAGCCCACGGTCCCGTCGCTGTGATCGTTTGAGTCGCGTAGCGACGGCCTGAGTTTTCGATAAGGGATTACCTTCGTTTGGAAAGCGAAAAGCCATCTTTCGAAGGCATTCACCGGGAAACGCACGAACTAAACAACATGAAATTTGTACTTGCTGTCTCTTTGGTCCTTTCGCTTTCCCTCGCCACATTCCCTCAGAGGACCGAGCCGGCTTCAAAAGAGGAGCTCGCGGAGATCACCGCTCGTGGCCGAATGCTGTACGACTACGATGTCGCTGCCTGGCATTCGACGGACGCCGTAATGGCACTTTCGCCACCGGAAGGAAGCATTGAGCGGTATATCGCCCGCAAAGAAGGGGCGGGTTGGGTCGTGGTCTACGGCAGGCTGAATGAGACACGCGATAAGTTCCTTGTGGTTTATGAGGCAAGGCAGGGCAAGGCGCCGACGGAATTCGATGTTGAAAAGCCTAAGGAACCGAAGGAAGACACGGACTTCTTCCTTGCGGCGGCTCACGCGATCGATATCGCTCTGAAAGAATTCGGATCTGCATCCAGGCCCTACAATGTTGCGGTGCTCCCGGCAAAGGACGATCAGTTGCACGTGTATTTGGTCCCTGCGCAAACCGATGCCCGAGTTTTTCCTCTGGGCGGGGATGCGAGGTACCTGATCTCCGGGGATGGCAAGAAAATCATCCGCAAACGACAGCTTCACAATGCTGTGATCGAATTCAAGGTGCCCGAAGGCATGGTCCCGGAAACCGGCTTCCACACGGCCATACTTGATGACGTCCCGGAAGACACCGACGTCTTTCACGTATTGACGAGGAAGCCCAAGGTGCCGGAGCTGATAATGACCGACAAGTACGTTTACCGAGTAGCAACGGACGGATCGATCTTGTACCTGATGACCTCTGAGGCCTTCCGGAAATCAGTGGAAAACCGGTGATGATTCCAGATGCCGCGGCGGCGAGGATGACCTACTACAGAGACAACTCGACGAAGTGTATGGCCGCATCGGGACCGCACGTCCGTTCGATCGGCTGGCTCGACAAGAAGCATCGATTTCGCAAAGGCCGGACGGCGGTCGAGTTCCGTGAGAAACTGCGTAAATTCTCGGAGAGCGCTTCAAACTCGACGTTCTCCCTGGGTTGGGGCGTTTTCTTCGGTCAACACACTTGCGAGCTGTGCGAAAAGTTTTCTTCGGGGCTTAATTTCGGAGTTCCCGCGGGTGAAGTCCTATACGTTGCACCCGAGATGATCTCGCACTATGTCGAGAACCACAGATACCGTCCTCCAAAGGAGTTCGTCAAGGCAGTATTGAATTCGCCTCTCCCCGGCACTCGGGAGTATTCCGAGGCGACAGCAAGGTTCTGCCGGACGGGCGATCAGTTTGCGAGCTATGGAACAGAACGAGATGATCTGCCGGAAGCCGGCGATTCCGGCGACGAACTGTCACCAGGCACGTGACCCAATGGGTGTTGAGTCGAATTCTCGGCATACTCAAGCTGTCTCAAAAGGCATTTGGACGCTATCGTGGTGTTCCGCACTTCGGAAAGGAGCTGTTCCGACCAAGCGTCTCCAAATCCTGAAACTGGAGGCCGTGGTGCTTTAGCCTTCCGAAGCTTTTGGGAATCGGAAGAGCATGTATCGGTGGTGAGGGAACTTATGAAGATCAAAGTCAGCGATGTCGTCAACGAGATGGACCTTCCGGGTCCCGAGTTCGCGGCCTACCTGAACCCGAAGACCGGAAAATTCGTCTCCGTGTCGGAAGAGGAGATGGACGCCCTTGAAGCGGAGGATACGGACGATCTTCCGGACTGGATGGAAGAAATTCTTCCCGAGGTCCGGGAGGCCGTCGAATCGGAAGACTACCTCGAATTGCCCTCAAGTCTCGAGATTCATGAATGGGAGATCATGCGCGACTTCGCGAACTCGGTCACGGACCCCGAGGCGTCGGCGCATTTGCTTCGGGCGCTCCACGGCGGCGGCGCGTTCCGCCGTTTCAAAGACGAGCTTCATCGCCAGGGGCTCCTGGACGACTGGTACGCATATCGGAAGAAGGCGTTTGAAAAGATAGCGGTCGATTGGCTTGAGGAACACGGCATAGACTACGAGCGGGACGATTGAATTATGAACGTCCGCGATTTCGGGAATCGGTTCAGGATGGCGATACGTAAGATCTAGCCGAGAACGCTGAGAATATGCACGCCGACACCAAAAAATACAACGTTTCCCAGTCTCCTTCCGACCGCAAGATCTGCGATCTGCTCGCGACGGAGATAGACAAGCATCTTCCCGAGGCCGAGAACAAGATTTGGCATCGGCATCCGGTCTGGTTCCTGGACGGGAATCCGATCGTAGGGTACAGCAAGCAAAAGGCGGGCCTGCGGCTTATGTTCTGGAGCGGTCAGTCGTTTGAAGAGGAAGGTCTGGCAGGGAAGAGCAAGTTCAAAGACGCCTCGATCTTCTACACGTCGGTCGTTCAAGTCGATCTCGACGACCTCGAGCGCTGGCTGGCGAAGTCGCGCGAGATCCAGTGGGATTACAAGAACCTGATCAAGCGGAAGGGCAAGCTGGAGAGGCTGAAGTAGAAGTCAGAAGACAGGAGACTGGAGACAGGAGACAGGAGACAGGAGTCAGCTTCGCCCCGGAGGGGCGACGGAAGTTAGCCCCGGGCAAGCCGAAGGCGCAGCCCGGGGTAAGGATCGCAAACGTTGCCGCACGCCGGAGGCGTGCCGCTCTTGTCGAACCGATGCGGGCGGGGACGCCCGCGGTCCAAACGCCGGAGGCGTGCCGCTTTTGTCGAACCGATGCGGGCGGGGACGCCCGCGGTCCAAACGCTGGAGGCGTGCCGCTTTTGTCGAACCGATGCGGGCGGGGACGCCCGCGGTCCAGAGAGATGCCAGCCAACAAGAAAAAACCCGTCCTCCTTTCCGGCGGCAATCCGCAGATCGCCAAAGCCGACGGCGACGAGCCCGTTCAGGAATACATCGCCGCGATGCCCGGCTGGAAACGCGATGTCGGCAAGAAACTCGACGAACTGATCGAAAAGACCGTCCCCCGTGTCCGAAAGGCGGTCCGCTGGAACTCTCCTTTTTACGGGATCGAGGGTCGAGGCTGGTTCCTAAGCATTCATTGCTTCACGAAGTACGTAAAGATCACATTCCTGAATGGTTCGTCGCTCGATCCTCCTCCGCCGGTTAAGTCAAAGCACGAGGATGTCTGGTACTTCCACATTCACGAGGACGACGAGATCGACGAAGTGCAGATGGCTGACTGGATCGGGCAGGCGTCGGACATTCCCGGCGAGGACCTTTTCTGATCGAGAGCCAAGCGGAGCCTAGAGTGACACGGAGAGTTGTCGGCTATGAACGAAATCGACGCGATCATTAAAGGTCTTGGGGACTGGCGAGGCGAAACCCTCTCCCGGGTCCGGAAGCTGATCCTCGCTGCCGATCCGGATGCGGTCGAAGAGATCAAATGGCGCAAACCGACCAATCCTGCCGGCGTGCCCGTCTGGTGTCACGAAGGGATCATCTGCACCGGCGAGACGTACAAGGACAAGGTAAAGATCACATTTCCGAAAGGCGCATCGCTGATAGATCCCTCGGGCCTTTTCAACGCGAGCCTGAAAGGGAATGTGCGCCGCGCGATCGACATCCGCGAAGGCGAAGAGATCGAAGCGAACGCGTTCAAGTCCCTGATCCGGGAGGCAGTCGCGCAGAATACGAGTGTCCGATAAGCTTCAGCTTGTCGCGGGCCGCAAGGCCCGAAGCCGCTGATCAACCCTGACGGCAATATCTGCGGGCAAAATTTTTGGCTCGCCTGCCATAAATGAAGTGAATAAGAAATTACACCGACAAAGACGAAAGTTGAGGAATCGGTCCGTATGCGGCCTGTGCGGCAAACCGGGGAAAGTGACAAAAACCGAGTGTTGCGGAAATACGGTCTGCGACGATTACGACCAGTATGTGATGTTTTCCTATGCTCACAACAGCTGCAACCGTAATCACGACCGGTATACACTTTGCGCGGCACACCACAACGAGGGTCACGAAGGCGGCTGGAAGGAATGCAAGGAATGCCTCGGGATGTGCCCGACGGAAATGTACGTCTGGTACGGTACAAATGAATACAATTTCGAGGTTTTAAAGAATCCGCCTTCATTCGAGCCTACATTGTGCGCCGGCTGCAAGGAAGTGATTCCCCTTGCCGACGGTGGATACGTCATTTCTAAAGGGGACTATTTCTGCGAAGATTGTTCCAGGATCGACGTTCCTCCGCCGATTCAATAACCGGTGTGACCCAAAGACTCGCGCTGCCGCGCAGGCCCTTCACCGTTCCGATGTTGATCAGGTCCCGATGACCGAGAACTCAGAGGTTCCGATACGCCTTCAACTTCTGAGAGGGGTTCGTAAGTTCGTCGAATCAGCTTTGTCCGATAAGCTTCAGCTTGTCGCGGGCCGCAAGGCCCGAAATTTGGGGAAAATAACAGGATAGACAGGATCAGAAGGATGAGTGCTTCTGCCTGCCTTGAAGAGTAACTTAGGAAGATGACCGTGTGATGCGGTTATCTTTTTTATCCTGTCGATCCTGTAACGTTTTCCTCCGTTTCAAAATGAAAGTCTGCATAATCGGTGCTTCCGGAAAGCTCGGAAAACACATGGTCCGGCATTGTCTGGATCGCGGCTACGACGTCACAGGTGTCTGTCGCAAGCAGAGCGTCGATAAGCTCGACGAGTTCAAAGACCGTATCAGGATCGTCCCCGGTGCAACGAACGACCGCGAGGTGATCAAGGAAGCCGTCAAAGGCTGCGAAGGGGTGCTCACGGTGCTGGTTCCCTGGGGAGTTCAGCAGTACGCAACCGGGACCGCACAGGCTGTGCTCGACAGCGCCGAGCCCGACGCGCATTTGATATTTTCCTGCGGCTGGCATATTACAAGGGACGGCAAGGACGTCTACAGCTTGAAACTGAGGACATTCGTCAAGGTCTTCGGCTTAATCGCGAGGCTTCTCCGATTTGCCGACCTCGACGATCAGATCGAGGCGTGCCGGCGCATATTTGAAAGCGACAAACTCTGGACCGTCGTCCGCGGAAGCGATCTCGAGGAAGGCGAAAGCGAGGGGCTTCCTGTGTGGAGTCGTCACGTTGGGGATCCGATACTCGAAAGCAACCTGACGAGGCGTGTCGACTTCGCGCTCTTTATGGTCGAGGCGTTGACGAATGACGAGCTTGTTCACGAGGCGCCCGCGATAGTCGGCTGCAAGACGCCTTCCGCGATCGCTTACGCTCGGCAAAAGGGTAGATAACAGGTTAAGTACCCGGAACGCGAGCGACTGCCAGGTAAATGCAGTTCCCGGCGCGCTTCGTCGTTTTCATCACACAGACTGCATAGGAGAGACAAAATGAATAGAGCCCCGAAATGGTTCGTTCCAGTTGCCGTTGTAGCGCTCATCTGGAATTTGCTTGGCTGCGTCGCATATCTTTTCGACGTGATGATGTCGCCCGAAGAAATCGCAAAACTAAGCGCGGCGGAGCAGGCGCTTTACGCCTCGCGTCCGGCCTGGTCGGTTGCCGCGACCGCTGTAGCCGTGTGGTTCGGCGCGCTCGGCTGTGTCGGCCTCGTTCTGAAAAAGCGCTGGTCTTTGCCTGTCCTTGCGCTTTCTCTCGCGGGCGTGATCGTTCAGGACTTCTCGCTGTTTGTTCTCGGCGGAGCCGGTGGCCTGGCAGGACCGGCGGTCTATGCAGTGCAGGGAATCGTATTGGTCGTCTCGATAGGGCTTGTGTTTATGAGCCTGCAGGGTGTCAAAAAGGGCTGGCTGTCCTAGCCGGCTCCCTGACATACATCCCCCTGATCGATTTCCTTCGGGGAAACAGTACGCTGACGCGCGGGTAAGACAGCCTAAAGAAACGTCTTTACCGGGGCGATCTTCCGGTCCCTTGTTCTCGCCAGGATAAGCCTCGGCGCGGGACCATATGCGTGGCCCGCGATCCCGCCAACCCTTTGCTCCTACAGGTGATCGCGGCGGGACCGGGAATGCACTACGGTCCTCGCCTTGAGATCCTATAGCCTGACCGGACTCATGTTGGCCTCTTCGCTGCTTCAGACCTGCTCTTCCATAGGACCGTCTGACCGCTCAGATCTTCCCGCCCCATTTCATTTCGGATAGGACCGGTACCAGAGAATTGTGCGCTGGCTGACAGCAGGCCGGGATCCGTTGATCTATGCTCATTCAAAGTCATTATGCCGGAACAGAAAGGCGAGCTTCAGGAGCAGATCGACGAACAGGAAGAACCGAAGCGAAAGAAATTCGGCATGTTCGCGGGCGTCTTCACGCCGACCCTTTTGACGGTGCTCGGCGTTATCATGTACCTTCGGTCCGGCTGGGTCGTGGGTAACGCCGGGCTTCTCGGGGGATGGCTGGTGATACTTCTCGCCTTCGCGATCACTATCTTCACCGGCCTCTCGATGTCGTCCATCACGACCAATATACGCATCGGCGCGGGCGGAGCGTATTCGATCATCTCCCAGTCGCTGGGAATCGAGATCGGCGGAAGTCTCGGCATTCCACTCTTCGTTTCGCAGGCCCTGGCCGTCACGATGTACATCTTCGGCTTCCGCGAGGGCTGGCTCTATGTCTTTCCGGAGCATCCCGCCATCGCCGTCGATTTCGTTACGTTCCTGCTGCTTTTCATCATCGCCAACATCAGTACCGGATTCGCGTTCAGGATCCAGTACGTGATCATGGCGATAATCTTCGCCTCGCTGCTTTCAGTATTCGGCGGCCTGCTTACGATCGACGCGATCCAGCCCGTTACGTGGTGGGGGGAATATCCCGGCGCCCCGGAGAACAACTTTCAGGGAGCGAACTTCTGGATAATTTTCGCAGTTTTCTTCCCCGCGGCGACCGGGATCATGGCCGGCGCGAACATGTCCGGCGACCTCGAGAACCCCCGCCGCAGCATTCCGGTAGGCACGATGGGCGCGATCGTCGTCAGCCTCGTCATTTACCTTGCACTCGCGTACTGGCTCTCTGCCGTAGCGACGACTGAAGAACTTGCCAGCAACTACACGATAATGGTCGATCGCGCGTTGTGGGGGCCGATCGTCGTAGCCGGGATCCTCGGGGCGACGTTCTCATCCGGACTGTCTTCGCTTGTCGGCGGCCCGCGCATACTGCAGGCTCTCGGCGAGAACAAGATCCTTCCAGGCGGAGAATGGATCTCGCAGGTGACTCCCACCGGCGAGCCCCGGAGAGCGATGTGGCTGACCGGCGGGATCGCGCTCGCGGCTCTATTGCTGCGCGACCTGAACGCGATCGCACCACTCATCACGATGTTCTTCTTGATCACCTATCTAATGATCAATGTCGTGGTGCTTATCGAACAGAGTCTCGGTCTTGTGAGCTTTCGTCCGCTGCTGAAGATCCCCCGGATCGTCCCGCTTTTCGGCGCTTTGGGCTGCCTTTTCGCGATGTTCATTATCAATCCGGCCTTCAGCCTCGCCGCGATAATCATCGTCGTCATCTTCTACGGCATCCTGATCCGGCGCCAGCTTGCAAACCCGTTCCAGGACGTGCGAAGCGGCCTTTTCGTTTCTGTTGCAGAGTGGGCGGCAAAGCGCGTGGCGGAGATGCCGAGCGGGCAGGAAAGGGCGTGGCGTCCGAATCTTCTTATCCCCGTCGAGGACCCAAGGGAAATGCGCGGCACTTTCAGCTTTGTGCGCGAGGTCGCGAGTCCGAAGGGATCGATCAAACTAATGGGGCTGGCCGGCGACGATGCGGAAGACCGCGAGATACTAAAATCGGTCCTCGCCAAGCTCGCCCAGGCATTCCGTGACGAGAACGTCTTCTCCACTGCCACGATAATCGATTCGTCCGACTTCGGGCAGGGGGTCCTCACCGGAATGCAGACCCTGAGCGGCGTGTTCTTCCGCCCGAACGTCCTGCTCTTGACCTTGCCGCCTGAAGGGGACAAGGAGCGAGAGGAGGATCTGAAGCTGGTAATCGGCAAGGCAAGGGAGAACCGGCTTGGCGTAATGCTTTACGCCGAGCATCCCAAGGCGCGCCTCGGAAGAAAGCGCCTGATCAACGTCTGGACAAGCGACCAGAGCCCGGACTGGGAGGTCCGTATGGAGCTCGGGACACTTGACCTCGCCCTGCTGATCTCGTATCAGATAAACCGCGACTGGAAGGGGCAGATCAACCTGGTGTCCGCGATCGAAGCGGCGGAAAATGTCGATGAGGCCCGGGAGTATCTCGAGAACCTTATCGTCCTTGCAAGGATCCCCGACGCGGAGGTCGTCGTCCGCCACAGCGAGCTGGAGCCGCTGATCCGCGACGTGGAAACGGCGGACCTGAGCGTGTTCGGGCTGCCGGAGGAAGTCGATTTCGATTTCGTGCGCCGTATGGTGGAAAGATCCCGCTCAAGCTGCATCTTTGTCCGCGATTCGGGAGAAGAGAACGCGCTTGCCTGAGCGGTACATCGGTGAAGCGTAGATCGAAGCTCGGAGTTGTCGAATTACGGACCGCGTAGCGAGGATCTGCCGTTCAATGACCGTTCCAAAACCAGTCCCTGCCGATCGAACTAAAAAAGTGAACTCGTGCGAGGTGACCAGCGGCCGTGCCGTTTTAGGCCTTTGAAAGGAACCTCGATTTTGATCCACCTGGTAACCTCATCACTACCTTTAGAGTCGATAGAATGCTGAAACTAACAAGCTCCTTTGCGTACAGGATCGCAACCGTCATCGCGTTACTCACTTCGCTCCTGCTTATCTGGATGAGCCTCGGGGTCGGGATCATCGGAGCCGACGGAGATCCTTCCAACCGCATGTACTTCTGGGTTATCGCGGTAGGGATGATCTTCGCCGCTGTCGGCCGTTTAAGGGCAGGAGCGATGGCGCCGGCGATGTTCGCGATGGCATTTGTGATGGCAGTGATCGGCGTCTATGCGATCGCCATGGGGCTCGGGATGCCGTACAGCCCTCCGCTAGAGATCCTCGGCCTGACGGGCTTCTTCGTAGTCGCCTTCGGCATTGCCGGATGGCTGTTTCTCCGCGCAGCCGTTGGCGAGGCCGAACCGCCCGTCTAAAACAAAAAGCCCCTCGAAAGGCATCCGAGGGGCTCTTCAAAACGCGCTCCGGCAGATGCCGGGATCTCCGTACGTTTTTGCGACCTACTTGCTCAATTCCTGCGAGACCAGGTATCTCAGATCGGGCTCGGAAAGCCTCATCAGCACCCGGCCGTTGACGAAGATCGTCGGGGTCCTGCTGACTCCGAGGCTTCGGCCGTCAGTCATGTCCCGCTCGAGTCTCTTCGCGTAGCGGTTCTCGCTTAACGCCGCCTTGAACTCGGCGGGGTCCAGGCCGAACTCGACGACGTACTTGTCGAACATCGCCGGTGCATCCGGCTGGACGGTCGAGGCGGGCCCGTGGACAGTTCCCCATTCGGGCTGTTTCTTGAAAACGAACTCCTGGGCCTCGTAGTACTTTCCCTTTTCGCCGGCGAGCTCGATGAACGTCGCCGCGAGGGCCGAGTTCGGATGAAGCGGCATTAAACGCGACACCAGCCGGACCTTGCCTTCGTGTTCCTTCATGACCGTCTTGATCGAAGAATGGAACGCCGCACAGGATTCGCACTCCGGATCATAGAACTCGACGATCGTTACGGGAGCGTCCGCCGGGCCGACGGATGGGCTGTCGGGCCGTATCAGCGCCTCATTGACAGGGGCCGGGCCGGATCCGGTTGCGGGTGCGGGCTGCGTCGAATTGCGGTAATAGCTCGCTCCGATAATGGCAATGACGACCACAAGGATCGCGATGATTCCCAACAGTACGGTTTCCTTCTTCATTTTCTATTCTTCCCCGGGTTTGTATATCAATAAGGACAGGAGTATGACGACAAAAGCGGCGAGCGTCATCAGCGGGATCGTGATGAACCCGAACAATTCAAGTTGCTTTGCGGTGCACGGGACCCCCTGCGAGCAGGGTGTCAGCGCTTGTGTGATAACGCCGTAATAAAGCAGGTTGTGGTAAACCGAGATCGCGAGGCCGACAATGCCGAAGGGCAGCGCGTAGGTCTTCATCCGACGGTCGCGCAGGATGATCCCTGTGGCGAGGATCGGGACAAGCGGGTACATCGCGATCCTCTGGTACCAGCACAGGTCGCACGGAGGAAGCTCCATCACGACGCTGAAGAACAGACTCCCCACCAGCCCGATCAGGGCCACGACCCACGCTAGGTAGGGAAGGTATACGTTCAAAGTTTTCGAGAATTCTCGTGTGCTTGGCATGATCCTGGCTAGATGTTTACAGAAGAGAAGTTTACCTTCCGAAGGGAGATTTCTCCACCCGACCCGAGACGGAAACCGCACAGGGTTATGCAGGGAAACCAGATCGGCCCAACGAATCCCTGTTCAAGAGCCCGAGACAAAGGGCCCATTGATCATTGACCAATGAGCCCTGAGAATTGATATGGTGCACCCGACAGGATTCGAACCTATGACCTCTTGATTCGTAGTCAAGCACTCTATCCAGCTGAGCTACGGGTGCACGAAGGTATAAGAGTACAGATTTGGCTGGCCCAGTTCAAGGTTCCAGGTTCCAGGTTCAAAGAAAATTGGTGATCCCTGAGAGGTGAGCGGTGGGCAGTGAGCGGAGAGCGGTGAGCGGTGGGCAGGGGGCGGTGAGCAGGGGGGGGTGAGCCGTGAGCGGTGAGCAGGGGGCGGTGAGCAGTGAGCCGGAAGCAGTAAGCGGTGAGCGGAGAGCGGTGAGCGGTGAGCAGGGGGCGGTGAGCAGTAGAACAAGAGACATTCTGGCGATGTGCGACGAGCTTCAGCTTGTCCCTCTTCCGGCTTCGGCTGTAAGTGACCGACGCCGGACCAAGCTCATTTCTGGCGGAGAGTGCTGCAGGAATCAGCGGTGATTTGTCACGTATTTGTTCCCGCCTGTCGGCTGGCGACAAGCTGAAGCTTATCGGACAAAGCGGGCGACAAACTGAAGCTTATCGGAAAAAGCGGGCGGTGTCGGCAGGGGTCAAGACGACAGGCTAAAACTAATCGAACAAAGCAGGCGGGCCGCCTGCGCTCCAGTCAGTACGCCCACGGTCCAGGCGAGGATCCCCTGTTTCAGACGGGAAGATCTCAGTACTCGTCTCTCAGCACTCAGTACTTGAAAACGGGCGGGCGGGGACGCCCGCGGTCCAAGCGGATCCCTGCATTTCAGAAGGGACGATCTCAGTACTCGTCTCTCAGCACTCAGTACTTGAAACCCGGCGGGCGGGGACGCCCGCGGTCCAAGCGGATCCCTGCATTTCAGAAGGGACGATCTCGGCACTCGTCTCTCAGCACACAGTACTTGAAACCGGGCGGGCGGGGACGCCCGCGGTCCCAGGACGCCTGCGGTCCCAGGACCCCTGCACTCCAGTCGACAGGCTGAAGCCTATCGTACCTCGAACTTAACTTTCTATTCCGTAAAGTCCGGCGTCGTGTCGATGTCCGTGTCCATAGACGTATCCGCCGCATCGAGTCCGGTATCTACTCCCGCAGAAGGATCGTACACTCCTCCCGAAGCCACGTCCGACGAAGGATCGTAAACGGAAACGTCGCCGCCGTGCTCTCCAAGGTCGCCGTGGTGATCCGCAGCTGCCTGAGCGTCGGCCGCCGCGTCGCCGTAGATCTCGGCAGCATCCATATCGCCTTCGGCCGCATACGCCGCCGCATCGCGAGCGTTGTCGTCAGCGATGTCCTGTTCCCAGACCGCCCATTCCATCTCGCCCTTTTCCGCCGCGGCCTGTCCGCTGTGATCCGATCCGCCGGCAAGATAATCAGCGTCCTGCACCGCCTGTTCGGCGTTCCTCGAATCTTCCAGCGCCGCTTCGTAATCGCCCGCCTGGGCGTTCTCGGCCTGCTGCTGCTGTATCTCAGCGGCCTCCGCCTGTTTTTCGGCCGCCGCCTCGAGCTCGATCGCGTCGCTGCCCGAAAGCATGCTTTCGTCGCCGGCTTCGAACGCCTCGTTCTCGGCCACCTCGCGCGCCTGGGCCGCCGCCGCGTAATCGCCTTCTTCTACGAACTGGTCCGCGGCTTCCTGCGCTTCCCGCGCGGCCTCGCCGTGCATGTTCTGCTCGAGCTCTTCCGCTTCGGCCTGGGCGTCGAGTTCCGAATAGCCGGTCGATTCCCCAAAGGTCGCATCGGTACCAAGACCCGCCTCTGCTTCGACAGTAGCGTCCGTGCCGGAGTCCACGGGATCGACTCCCAGCGAATCCAGGTCGTACGTTCCGGAATCGAAGGTCGCAGCTTCAAGGTCCGGCGCCGCAAGGTCTTCCGCCGCGGCGTCGGCTTCGGGAGTTTCTTCGACCGTAAGGTCCGAAGAATCTTCGGAGTCCCCTATCTCCACATCGAACAATGCTTCGACAACCTCCTCGACCAGCGATTCGCCGTCTCCATCGGCAGAGAGGTCGTCGGCCTTGGTGGTTGTGATCTCGATCGTGGTCTCGTTACCTTCCGCGTCTGTTTCGGTGATCGTTATGCTTTCTTCATTCGCCATAGTTCAGGTTCCTCCCTGCTGTTTCTGATCTGACAGCCGATTCGGCTTCTTTGGTCTTCTTAACCGATTTCTTAAGCCGGGTGATCGCCCGGCACTTGGCTTCCGGACATCTGACCGGAAGTTCCGATTTGCCTTCGAGTACCTTCAGAGGGACGCGTATAGCGATCCCGCAGGCCGAGCAGTTGATCTTCAGCGTCTCCTTCTCGATCACCTTTCTGCGCCTTTCGGACTCCCGCTCCTGTTCCTTTTCCAGAAGGCCTGCGATAAGCCCCTTCCAGCGTTCGAAATCCTGTGTAAGAGCGTATTCCGAAAGCAGCTTGAGCCGCCTCGTGATGTAGGGCGTCGAGGTGGTCGTCAATTCCGAGAGCCTCGCGAAGTCGTCATCCGTGGCGGACTGCTGCTTCAGCCATTGTTCCACATTGATCTGCTGGAAGATGAATGCCGATTTCAGCGACCACGAGAGCAGGACCTTTCTCGCGATATTCTCGTCACCGAGCGCCAGGATCCCCGCCCTGTCGGCGGTGATCTCCGCCTGCCTCGCCCAGGCCAGGAGCGGAAGCTCGATCGCCCCGCCGATCAGCGCCGAGGGGCTCAAAGCCGAGAATACACCGCCGGCCATAAAGCCCTTCTTCGGCCCCTGTTCGCCGAGGAAGAACTGGATCACGGATTTCCAAAGCGCGTGCCCGGCCCTGCAATGTCCCATCTCGCGGGCCATCAGAAACCGGATCTCGTGGCCTCGAAAGCTCGCCGCCAGCGCGGATCCGATCACGATGAACGAATCGTTGTCGCTGCCGAACGTCATGCAGTCCCAGGGGCGTTCGCCGGAAAGATATACGTCCGGCATCTTGTTCATCCCGAGGATCCGGGCGGCCTGGACGGCCTCGCCGTAGATGTGCGGAAGCTGGTTCTCGCCCAGAAGGACCCCGTTGAAGGTGCTCTCTATCCACCGCCTTCCGACCTTCTCCGAGATAGATCTCGCCGCCGCGTTAAGCGGGGTGATCTTCCGCAGCGCGTTCATCGCCCGCCCGTCCTCAGCCCACTGGAACGCCGAAACGTCGATCCCGTAACCGTCGGCCATCGGCCTGAGCCATCTGCAGCCGGGGCACACCGCGACCTGTTCGTCCAGTTCCTTTCCGCCTCCTCCGCAGGCGCGGCAGACGTTTTGGGGCACCGGCTGACGAACGGCCTGTTGTGCCTGTCCGCTTCCCGGGCCGGGGGCTCCGGGGGCAATTGACCCTTGCGCGGACCCGGCTCCTCCGCGAAGCGGGATCCCGCAGACACTGCAGAACTTCGAGTCGTCAAGCGGAAGCCTGTGACCGTTGCCGCAGATTATCGATGCACTGCCTTGTTCGCTCATTCTCTAGTAGTACGCGGGCCCGGATGAGGCCATCGAGAGCAGCATCATAAAGAACCACGCGATGGTCCCTATGATCGAAACGGCGATCCCGCCCCAAAGCCCGACCTGGGCCATCCACATCCCTTCGCTCGGCGCACGGCCTTCCTTGATCGCGTTCATCTCGAGCCAGCCCACGATGGCCGCGGGAATTCCTGTGAACGGACCGCAGCAGACCAGGCCGAGGGCAACGAGGCCGACCGCGAGCATTCCTCTCTGACTTGTGCCGCCGGAAGACTGTGCCGCCGGCCGTGCTTGACCGCCTGCGCTCTGTGGCGGGTTCCATTGCCGGTTCTGTGTCGGAGGAGGTTCCCCGGCGTTTTGGGGCCCGCCGGGCGCATCGACTAAAGGCGAAGCACAATGCCTGCAGAAGGCCGCATCGGCCGAATTTGGGCGGTTACAGTTTTGACAGATCTTTTCCATCTACTTACTTAATAGGTGCAAATTGCCGCGGAAAAATGCCAACCGATCGAAGGCCCGACCAAGAAAGAGGTTTCCAGCCGGGTTCCGAAGTGCGATCGCGAATCGTTTCGCGGGCCCGCATAGGTCTCCGATCGTGCGTAAGAACACGGGCGAAAGCTCCTGGAATTTGGCCCGGATCGCGAGCTTGTGTCAGAAATTTGCGTGCATTATATCCGATTTGCCGACCGATGCCAGAATCGCGGGAGCTCCTTGCGGTTTGGGTCAAAGCCAGGGGCTGAAATTGCTGCGCCTCGCCGATCTCAATACTCATCTCTCAGCACACGGTACCAAGAGCAAGGCGGACGACAAGCTGAAGCTTATCGGACATAGCAGTACGAAGAGCCGGGAGGGCGGGCGACAAGCTGAAGCTTATCGGACAGGGCGGGCGGGGACGCCCGCGGTCCAAGCGGCCCCCTGCATTTTGGAAGACACGATCTCGTTGGAAGAGACGATCTCGCCACTCATCGAAGCACTCAGTACTGTAAACAGGGGCGGGCGGGGACGCCCGCGGTCCCACCGCTCACTGCTCAACGCTCACTAGTTCGCGAAATATCCGGGTTTCGTCCTTGAGATCAATTCCGGACGGGCCAGTTCGATCTTGATCTCACGCCACTTGCCATCGCGCTTCTCGTTCTGCGGCTGGTACTCGATCGTGTAAAGTGAACGTATATCGCCCGCGACCTGGGCATACAGCCTGCCCATTTCTTCGAGCCGGTTGATGGTGTTCAGCGTTCCGCCCGTGCGGTTGGCGAGAATGTTCAGGCGTTCTCGTGCGGCGGAGAACATAGCGAACTGGATCGGGGACGGGTCGACGAGCTTGGAAGGGTCACCGGTGGGGAGAGCCAACGGATAGATCGTGACTCCCTGGTCGGATGCTTTGTCGACCACCTTCTTGAGGGCGGCGCTCGATTCAGGATCGATGCGATCCTTCATCTTCTCTTCTGGCGCGTCGCTCAGGATCTCGCGGTCCAGATTGCGGACTTCGGTGTCCACTCCGTCCGTCAGAACGATGATCGCTTTCCGGCGGCCGCCCTCCCTCGCAAGTTTCTGAAGCGCAAGTTCCAGCGATTTGTAGAGCTGCGTCTTTCCGCGTCCGTCGGCGACGCTGATCGAATGAACTAGCTTGCGCCTATCCGAAGTGAAGTCGTTGAGAACGTTGACCTTGTCGTAGAACTCGATGATGGCTACCCGATCATCCGGAGCCAGGGCATCAAGGAACCGCACAGCCGAGGTCCTGATCGTCTGCCGGAAGCTGAGCGTCGATCCGCTCATATCGAGGATCATCACGAGCGAGAACGGCGCCTGGGTCGGTTCAAAGCGCACGATCTCCTGCTCGACTCCGTCCTCGAAAAGTCGAAAGTCGTTCTTGGTCAATGTTCTAACGGGAGTGCCGGCGGTGCTGACGACGCCGACGTTCAGTCTCACAAGCGAAGTATCGACGTTGATCACGTCGTCGGGGTCCTGCGCAAAGACGGCGGCGCAGAGAGACAATGCGATAATGGCGGGAATTATAAAGCCCTTTAACAATCTCATAATGCAAATTTCAGAGTCTGACGCCCTTGCCGTATGGCCGGTTGTACCTTTGTCCGAACACAAAAATTTTAACATCAGAAATCATTTAAGTTATAATGCACGCGTTTTCAAAGGGCCCATTTCTACGTCCTTTCAGGCTTCCTTTCGGGGAATCCTTCCATACCTCACCTGTGGAGATTGATAATCTATGCTTAAGAGGCCGAATTTTTGCTGCTCCTGCGGCGAAAAGATCGACAGGATCGAATGGCACTTTTGGACAAGCCGCCGATTCTGTGAGCTATGCCAATACGAGCACCGGCTCGATGAATGGCTCCCGAGGATCACTGGCGGATTTTTTTTGCTCGTCGGCCTCTTCGGCATCGGTACGCTGATCGGACGCGGAAGCGGAAGTTCCGATCTGAAATTCGCGCCTGCGGAACTTGCCCTGGAACGCGCGGAACGCGCTCCGGCCGGGCGTCCGGCTGATAAGATTGAACGACAGGCGGATGCCGGGACCGGTGAAGTAGGGCCGGCCGCCGATCCTCCCGGATTGCGTTTGGATAGGACTCGGGATCGCGATCCCGCTCCGCCTCCTCCGGAGGGACCGGCAGTTCTTTGCGGAGCGGAAACGAAGAAAGGCACGGCCTGCACAAGAAAGGTGAAGGGCGGAGGCAGGTGCTGGCAGCATATCGGGAAGGAATTGTTTGTCCCGGAACTTGAGCCGGCGGACACGGCCGCTAAATAATGCCGCCGCCGGGCGGCGGTCAGAGACAAGAGCTTTGGAATGAGAGCATTACAGCCTGAAACAGTTATTCAGGGACGTTACCGGATCAAGGAACTGATCGGAAAGGGCGGCATGGGACAGGTCTATCTTGCCGTCGACCAACGTCTCGGTCACTCCGTTGCGCTCAAGCGAACGACGGTCGCTGAGGATCCTTCTCTTGCGGACGCGTTCGAGAACGAGGCACGGACCTTGGCCCAGCTAAGGCATCCTTTCCTGCCGAAGGTGTCGGACCATTTCATCGAGGAAGACGAGCAGTTTCTAGTGATGGAATACATAGCGGGCGACGATCTTTCGCAGAGGCTGAAGGGTATCGACCGTGCATTCCCTCTGAACTGGGTCCTTTTCTGGGCGGATGAACTGTTGGAGACGCTGAGCTATCTCCATACCCACAATCCCCCGATCATTCATAGGGATATCAAGCCGCAGAACCTGAAGCTGACTTCCGACAACCACATCGTCCTGCTCGATTTCGGTTTGTCTAAGCATTCAGTCGGACACACCAAGATCACCACTTCCGGCAGCGTCGTCGGCTACACGCCTCATTACGCACCGATGGAACAGATCCGCGGGACCGGGACGAGCGCGCTTAGCGACATCTATGCGCTGTCGGCAACGCTTTACCATCTTCTGACGAACCGAATTCCGCCCGACGCGCTAACCAGGGCCGACGCCATGCTCGGCGGACAGCCGGATCCCCTGAGGCCACTGACGGAGCTGAACGGCGAGATAAGCGAGGTCATCTCCGACACCATCCTCAAAGGGATGGAACTGAACCAGGACAACCGTTTCAGGACCGCCCGCGAGATGCAGAAGTGTCTCCGGAAAGCATATAGCGAGCTTCAGCAGTCGATGTCCGCCGAGACTGTCGCGTTCAATGTCGCCGACCTTGCCGGCGCCGATGAAGGCATCGCCGGCGACAAGACGGAGGTGATCACAGGCACGATACCCGGGGTTCCGGAACCGGTCGGGGAGTCGATCCCGGAAGGCGACAAGACGGAAGTGATCGATGCCGATCAGATGCGGGAGCTGACGGGGACTTCCGGAACGAGCGAGTACGACTCCGGTTCGGAACAGGCAACGTTCGACAAGACCGAAGTAATGGCCGATATGCCTTATTCCGGTTCCGAAGACGCTGGCTCAGAGGATGTGCCGTCCACTCCGCCGGAGATGACCGTCTACGAGACCAACGAGGACCTGCAGCAGGCCGGAAGCGAGGCGCAGGAGTTCGCCACGAACGAGGATTTCGGTGCCGACGGTTTTTATTCGGAAGAAGAAGCAGGCGAGGATCAGGGACTCGACAAGACAGTCGCCGGTATCGGCGCCGCCGAATCTCTTCGGGAAAGCGCCGACGCAAGCGAGTTCTCGGCAGACGCCGGCGCCGGAGATGTCGAGGATTTCGGCTTCACAGAACAATATTCGCCGTCGGATGTTGCGGGTGACGACGACGAAGACGACGTAGATTCTGCGGCTCCGGTCTCCGTTGCGGCCGCCCAGGCTGCGGAAGTTGCTCCGGCGCATAAAAAAAGCTCGACCGGAAAGTATGTGGCGATCCTTCTGGGGCTTGGAGCGGTACTTGTACTTGTGTTCGGTACGGCGCTGGGTGTCGGCTGGTACATGCTCGGAGGCTCTTCGGGCAGCGGGCAGACAACCGATCCCACTCCGGCGGTGACACCAGAGCAGGATGCGACGCCTGACTTCGCTTCTCCCGAAAGCACTCCTTTCGAGGAACCCCAGATTTCACCTGAGGATCTTCCTTCACCGGAAGCAGAATCGAGCCCCGGAGCGGCCACGCCGACGCCTGGAACTCGGAGGACTCCAACCAGGACGACGACCCGAACTCCACCGAGAACGCCGCCGAGAACGGGCCCGCCCTCGCCACCGCCACCAACACGGAAGCCGCCAAAGACGCTTCCGACGATACTTCAGTGAGGCATTTGATCGAATGAAGAGAACAGTTCTGCAACTTGTCACTGTTTCGGTTGTTTTATTCTCGTTTGCCGCGTTTCCCGCGGCTTCCGAAGGCCAGAGCCGCCGCGACCGCCAGAGGGCGGAGCAGCTGGTGATCGAAGGCGACAGGTTCTATCAGCAGAGGAACTACGACAACGCGATCCTGAGTTACGCCCGGGCGCTCGCCATCGTGCCGCAGTATCCGCTTGCCCACTACAACAAGGGGCGCGCCCACTTCAACCTTCAGCAGTATTCCGAGTCCGTTCGCGAGTTCAGTATCGCGCTCGACCAGGGGTATGACTCTGAGAGCATTTACTCGATAAGGTGGCGGGCCCATTTCGCGATGAAGCAGTTCGACGAGGCGATGAGCGATGTCAGAGCTGCTCTTGGGAAGTTCCCCAACAACGATTATTTCTATATTGCGGAAGGACAGATCCTTCACGAGCGGCGCGAGTTTCAGAACGCTCTCAACTCTTATCAGAGGGCGGTTGATCTGGGTACGAAGAACACGAACATCAGTTATCTGATGGCGCTCAGCCACAACGGCCTGGGGAACTGGCAGAAGCAGGAGGAACTTGCCGATAAGGCGCTCAAGTCCGCGACATCGATGCCGGACATGGCCTGGTTCCTGCTGGGTGACGCCCAGCAAAGGCTAAGGAAGTACGAGGATGCGATCCGGTCTTACGAAAATGCAAAAAGCGTGAATCCGGACCTTTACGGCATTTACATCAATCTGGCCGAGACGCACCGCGTCCAGAACCGTCTACGTGAAGCGATCGCGGTTGCTCAGGAAGGCCTTCAGAAATTCGAGAACGACGCGACGCTGCACATCAACATAAGCTGGTACTACAGCCTTTCGGACCGCCATCCGCTTGCGATCCTTCACGCGAAGAAGGCGACCGAGATCGCTCCGGACCAGTATCTCGGGTACACGAACCTCTGCCGCGCGTACAACGACACCGGCAAGCTGGACCTTGCGATGCAGAACTGCGAAAGCGCCCTCCGTTTGAGGCCGGGCGACGGCGAGACGAATTTCTATCTGGGAAGGACCTATCAGCTGAAAGGCGACACGGACAAGGCGTTTGATTACTACAACAAAGCGGTGACCGGACTCGAAGAGTTCGCGGTCGCGAACCCGAACTACGCTGACGCATATTATCTGCTTGGCAACGCTTACTCGGTGACGGAGCAGAACGAAAAAGCGATCGGGGCATATCTGGCGAGCCTCGAGATCGCGCCTTTGTTCGCGCGTTCGCGTTTCAATCTCGGCGTCATATACCTTCGCGAAGGAGAAAGAGCTAAAGCAAGCGAGCAGGCGACAGCTCTGCAGGGCATTGACGCGCAGCTCGCGAAGCGTCTGCAGGAAGTGATAGACCAGTAGCCGGAAGGCGATACGCCGTTGAACACATTCGCCGCGGTCCCCGGTTCAGAAGGGCCGCGGCGTTCTTGTGTTTAGGAAAGCAAGGAAGAAAGGCAATTCGCCTGTAAGGAGCTCGACAGGCGCGAAATCTATCCTTTTAAGCAGCGACAGGGCGGTCTCGTTACAGGTCCCGTTCGCTGCCCGCGCAGAGCCTGATCACAGATCCCGCGTCGTCATCGCCGCAGCCCTTACGGATCGTGCCGCTGTCCACAACCGTGCCGGCTTCGTTGATCGACCAGAAACTGACCGAATCGGGCATGACCGAAACGAGGACGAAACTTCTTTCAGTGTCGTACCCGGCCGCGAAATAGGGCGTATCCCTTTGCAGATTGTCCTCCCGCAGCTTGCCTCCGGCGCCGCTGATGAAATACTGGATTCCCTTGATCGGCTTTGTCCGTTCGTAGACGTGATCGTGACCGCTGAGTGAGATCTCCAAGCCGTTGCGGACGAACACCGGTTCGAGCAGGTTCCTCACGCGGAGCAGCTCGTCCATGTCTCCGGAGCCTTCGCCGTGCTTTTTCGAAGAAGAATAGAGCGGGTGATGCATAAAGGCGATCTGCCATTCGGCATCCGAAGCGGCGAGTTTCTTGTCGAGCCATGCGACCTGGAGCCGCGCCGCGATGTCGTCCTCCGGATCCGACAGTTTCGTAGTGTCGAGGCCGAAGAACTCAACAAGCCCTTCGCCCTCGGTAAATGAGTAGTAAGGCAGTGGTCCCGCGCCGAAGACCATCTGCTGAAGTAAGACACCGTAGCGGTCGCGGGCGTCGTGATTGCCGATCGCGCCCCGAAACTCAACCCCGGCAAGAAGCAGAGGAGCGTAAGGCCGCAGGAACTTGTCCTCAAAGCCGCTTGGCGAACCGGACGGGTACACGTTGTCGCCGAGAAAGATCACGATCTCGAAATGCGACATTCTCTGGACCTCTGCGAGCCGGTCAGCGAGCCTCTGCTGGCTCCCTCCTCCGGTGCCGGCGTCTCCGAGCGCGGCGAACCTCACCTCAGCTTCGGCAGGCGTGCCGACAGGCATCGGAATCTCGGGAGGTGTCTGGCTGCAGATCGTAGACGACAGGAAGGCCAGCATCGTCGCGGCAGTGATCAAAAGGGCGGATCTCGGGGTCTTCATTTCTATCTTTCTATTCAGGTTTCGCGCCTGCCGGCTGTCTTGGGTATTCTAAGGACCGGCTAGCTAGTGTGTTAAAGGTCCTTCAATGCTAATTTCTGCGGCGATCAGTGTCGGTCGTCCAGCTAACGGAAAATGCGACAGTTCCTCGATGGAGGCCCGCGGGACGCCGCCTGGCGAGAACGAGCACAGCGATGGGAAAGGAAACACAGACTTCTACGATCGAGGTACCTCGCGACTTCAGCCTGCAGCGTGTGATCGAATCACACGGCTGGTCGGCGCTCGCCCCGTTCTCGGCCGTGAACGAGCCTCCCGCTCTGACGTTTACCTTTTTGGCCGAATGGGCAGATCGTCCCGTAACGGTGACCGTGAGCGAGGCGCCTTCGAAAAGCTCGATATCCTTCGTATGTGAATCCGCAGAAAACGGAACCACCGGACAACTTCGCAGAACGGTCGGACGGGTGCTTCGGCTCGATACCGACCTGGAAGGACTTCGCTCGGCCGTCTGGGAGTCCGGGGATCTTCGCTGGATAGCGGACACCGGCTCCGGCCGGCTCCTGCGCTCGCCTTCGGTCTTCGAGGACATCGTCAAGACGATGTGTACGACAAACTGCTCGTGGAGCCTCACAAAGCTGATGGTCTCGAGGCTTGTCGAGGAATTCGGTGAAGAATCGCCCTCGGGAAACAAGGCATTCCCGACTCCCGAAGCGATGGCCTCGAAGGGACCGGACTTTTACCGGACTACTATCAGGGCAGGATACCGTTCGGAATATCTACACGAGTTCGCGGAGAACGTCGCGGCAGGGAAGATCGATCCGGAATCGTGGCTTGACTCGCCCTTGTCCACGGACGAGCTCACGAAGGAACTTCTATCGGTAAAGGGTGTGGGGAAGTATGCTGCCGAGAGCGTTCTGAAGCTGCTCGGCAGATACGACACGCTGGCGCTGGATTCTTTTCTGCGCTCGGAGTTCTACAAGAGGCACAATGATGGCGAAAAATGCCCCGATTCGGTGATCGAGAAGCACTATGAGCCGTTCGGGGAATGGAAGGGCCTCGTTATGTGGTTCGATATGTGCGGCGAGTAGAAAACCCTGTTTCCTCATTAGCGTGCCTGTGTCGCAGAAGCCGGTTCCGATTCGAACCATCCCGGCGGGGGGAGCATCAGAGCCGAGTTTTAGACCTTCGTTCTTTAATCCCTCTAACGTTTGGAGTATCCTCTAGAGGTCGCCGTGAAGGCGGCGCGGAACGAAATGTTCGCGCCTTTTCAACGGGAGTTTTGATAATGCTCGAGTCAGGAAAAGTACTTCAGGAGCGGTATCGCGTCGAACGCCAGATAGGCCAGGGCGGAATGGGCTCCGTCTATCTCGCGACCGACACGAGGTTTAACAGCACCGTCGCGGTAAAAGAAACTCTGATCGCCGATGATAACTTTCGGAAGGCGCTGATGCGCGAGGCCAGGCTTCTGAACAGCCTCAAACACGTGGCACTTCCGAAGGTAAGCGACCATTTCGTCGAGGACAACGGCCAGTACATCGTGATGGAGTACATCACGGGCGAGGACCTGTACGAGATGATGGAACGTTCCGGAAAGGCGTTCCCGATCGGCGACGTTCTTGTCTGGACCGAACAGCTGCTCGACGCGCTCGAGTATCTCCACGGCCAGGAAAATCCGATCATCCACAGAGATATCAAACCGCAGAATCTGAAGCTGACGCCGCAGGGGCAGATAATCCTGCTCGATTTCGGGCTTGCCAAGGGAAATCCTACGGACGCAAACCACAAGACCGCCGCGAACAGCATTTTCGGATACTCGAGGCACTATGCCTCTCTGGAACAGATCCAGGGGACCGGAACCGATCCCCGCAGCGACATCTACTCGCTGGCGGCGACTCTTTACCATCTTGTGACCGGGAAACCGCCTGCCGATGCCTTAACGCGCGTGATGAACGTGATGAACGAGGAGCGCGATCCGCTTCAGCCCGCGAACCTCATTCACGAGCAGGTCGACGATCATTTCGCTTTGGCGCTTTCGCAGTGCATGTCGCTCAACGCCAATCTGCGGCCGCAGTCGGCCCGGGAAATGTTCGAACTGCTTTTCGACGAGGAAAAGACGATCGTTCCCCAGCAGACCCGTGCCGTCGAAGACCCCTCTGCGATAAGCGCGTTTACTACTCAGATCACAAAGGTCCTTCCGGAAGGCGGCGCGGAGACTTCCGAACTTCGAACCAAGGTGATGGGAAGACGCGCTTCTTCCGATCCAGCGGAGGCAGCGGCAAACACCGAACAGGCCGGGGCGGCCGCGACGCTGATCGGCACTACGGCCTCGGAGGGCTCGTTCGGCCGCTACCGCGTCATGGCCGCGGTCGGTGCGCTCGTCCTTCTTGTGGCGGGTACGGTAGTGGCTTTCGTGTATTACGGCAACTGGACGGGCCCCGCCCGGCCGGCGGAAGCCGCACTTCCTTCTGCAAATGTTTCTAACGAGCCCGCGGACGGAGAACAGGGCAGAGCCGCGGCGGCCGATCCGGCGAACGCCGGCAGAACGGATGTTCCGGATCAGACCGCTGAGAGTGCACCTGAGACCGCATCCGCCCCGGCTTCCCCGAGGGCTCCGCAGGCCACTTCCGGCAGCGGAGGAAACTCCACCACGGTTGCTGTCGGGCCCTCGGCAAAGGAACTCGAGGAGTTGAAGGCGCTCGAAAGGGAATTGGGGACCGATATGGAGTGGAGGTTCAAGGACGGAAAGATCTTCAGCGAGAGCCTGATAATCGACGAAAGCGGGATCGTCGTGCGGCCCGTCAAGCCGGGTCAGACGCCGGTGAGGATCCCGTCGACAGAAGAAGAACTGCGGAACCTCTCGCCGGCTCAAAAGCGAAGGATCAGAAACGCGCTTGAACAGCGGAGGCTTGCGGACGAGAGGATACGGAGAATGACCGTTCCGAAACCGGTGCCCCCGCCTCCGACCCCGCCGCCGGCGAACAGCAACCAGGAGCCTTGATCAGAGAGCCGAAGCGATGACCTCTCTAAGTTTTGAATTTAATGCTTCGGCCCTTTTCCTGTCTTCGTCATTCGGCAGAAACCCTTCGGTTTCGATCGGTTCGTGATATACGACCTCGACCTTTCCGGGCCTCGGGAATCTTGCACCTCTCGGCCACACCCTGTTTCCGCCAATAATCGTCACAGGCAGCACAGGCACTTTCGCCTGCAGCGCAAGGCGCGCCGCGCCTTGCTTGAATTCGAGCATTTCGCCGTTGCCGAAGCATCTCGCCCCTTCGGGGAACACCACCAGAGTGGATCCGCGTTCGAGGACCTTGAGCGACTTTTTCATCGAGGAAACCGAGCCCTGCTCGATGTTCACGGGATACGCTCCAAGCCTGCGTATGAACGGGCCGACGAAAAACCATTTGAAGGCCTTGTCCCACGCCATAAACCTGAGAGGCTCGCGTTTTACGGGTAGACAGATCCAGTACGGATCGAGATAGGTCTGGTGGTTCGCGGCGATCAGAAGGCCGCGGCCGTCATCTCTGGGAATGTGTCGGACGTCCTTGTGGCTGATCCGCCAGGCGACCTTTCCGATAACCCAGCCGACAAGCCTCAGGCCTGCGACCAGCGCCGGCGACGGCGCTTCGAATGCGTCCGAATTGTTGTTTTCCGGGGGCATCGGCACGAGAGGACTGCAGACTTATATCCGGAAGATTCTAAAGGCATTCTCAGCCGGATTCAAAAAGCCGGAACCCACGCCGTATCAGGACTCGATACCCTCGAGGGGGAAGAAACCGTCGATGAATTCGATGTGAAGCCTGGGAATTCCGTCTGGTCCCAGTCGTTTCCCGCGGACCACGGCTTTGATAGACGTGCTGTACTGGGGACAGCTGATCCTTATGAACGACCCGATCTCGATCTCGATCGAGGAGAAAACGGCCGCACCGCTGAGGCTTATGTTCTCCGTTACGGTTTCCTCGCGCTTGAGCAGGTGGCCTTCCGCGTCGATGACCTCGACAGATACGTTTATCGGGATGTCGTAACGCGAATGCCGTCGGTCCTCGGAAGGCAGGTGGTCTTCGACCGGTTCGCTCTCGGCGGCCGTGATCTGCCACATTCCGTCATCTCCGCCGCGGTCGGCGATCTCGTAGATTATTGAGGGATCATCCAGATAGCTCTTCGGAGGCACGCGGCCGATAAAGGCTGCACCGATGAAGAACTTTCCGGCATCGGCCCGGCCCTCAGCCTTGATGCAGCGCCTGACGATCGCCCAGATCCTGTACTGAGCTTCCAGGTAATCGAAACACCGCATCTTCCGCGGCATGGGAAGTGTGAGCAGGATCAGCCTGCCTCGCTTCACAGGGCGCTTGAGCGTGAAGCCGGCGCCAAACGCCGAAATATCCTTCAGGCGGGTTATCTCTTCCCAGCCTTCGGCACGGGTGTCCTTGCCCTCGACCTTCACGGGAAGCGAGAGGCCTATCCTCTGGACTCTACGGGCATCTTTGGCGGCGGGTTTTTCGCCTTCTGCGATTCGCATCTAGTGACCTCCGGGGGAAGGGGCCGGCGGGAATCCGCCAAGAGTTCGGCGGCACGGTGGAATGGGCGTTAAAGCCAGATATTATAATGGTTTGACCGCTTGCGGGAGCGTGCGATCGACGGTATAATTATACCTTATTCAAACGGCATTTTTTTCAGCTTTTTCCGCTGTCACGCCTTCTTTTCCGGAACCCCTTTATAGAGACCCTTTAACAGTCAGGTACAACACAAATGGATTCACTGTCGGATAGAGACCAGATCAATATTGAAGACGAGATGAAGCGGTCGTATCTGGATTACGCGATGAGCGTGATCATCGGCCGCGCTCTGCCGGATGTGAGGGATGGCCTCAAGCCCGTGCATCGCCGCGTACTGTGGGCGATGCAGGAACTAGGCAACTATTATAACAGACCGTATAAAAAGTCCGCCAGAGTTGTTGGTGACGTTATCGGCAAGTACCACCCTCACGGCGATTCGGCCGTTTACGACACGGTCGTCCGTCTCGCGCAGGATTTCTCGATGCGATACCCGCTCGTCGACGGCCAGGGCAACTTCGGGTCGATCGACGGGGATTCGGCGGCGGCGATGAGGTACACGGAAGTCCGCATGCAGAAAATGACGGACTCGGTGCTCGCCGACATCGAGAAAGAGACCGTCGATTTTCAGCCCAACTACGACGAGTCGCTTTCAGAGCCGACCGTTCTTCCGACGCGCATCCCGAACCTCCTGATCAACGGCTCCGAAGGTATCGCCGTCGGAATGGCCACCAAAATACCGCCGCACAACCTCGGCGAGATCGTCGACGCCGCAGTCGTTCTTCTGAAGGATCCCTCGACCGCGATAAAGGACCTGATCAAGCTCGTGCCCGGCCCCGATTTTCCGACCGGCGGCTTCATGTACGGCCGCGAGGAGATCCGGAAAGCATACACTGAGGGCAGGGGCATTCTCAGGCTCCGTGCGAAGGCGAACATCGACCTTATCGGCCGCGGAAAGAGCGAGCGGAATGCGATAATCATCACGGAGATCCCCTACCAGCTGAACAAGGCGCGGCTGATCGAGAAGATCGCAGAGCTTGTGAACGCGAAAAAGCTTGACGGCATTTCCGAGATCCGCGACGAATCCAGCCGCGAGGGAATGCGGATCGTCATCGAGCTCAAACGAGACGCGGTCCCGGAGGTGATTCTCAACAACCTTTACAAACTGACCCCTCTGCAGACTTCGTTCGGGATCATCAATCTCGCGATCGTCGACGGGCAGCCGAAGGTCCTTAACCTCAAGGAGATGCTTGAGGCTTTCATCGATTTCCGGAAGGAGGTCGTAAAACGCCGGACCGAGTTCGAGCTGAAAAAGGCGCAGGCGAGGGCGCACATTTTGGAAGGCCTGAACAAGGCCATCGACGCGCTCGATTACATCATTCCGCTTATCCGGAACTCGCGTTCGGTCGAAGAGGCGAAGAACTGGCTGACCGGCAATTTCGCGGAGCTCCGCGAAGTGAAGAAGTGGCGCGGGATCCCGGGCGACGCTACGGAAGCGAAGTTCCTGGACCAGCTGGAGAAGGTCATCGGCAGCCTCGAGTTCTCGGAGATCCAGGCGCAAGCGATCCTCGACCTCCAGCTGAGAAGGCTCTCGGCACTTGAAAGGCAGAAGATCATCGAGGAGTACGAAGCGATCATAAAGCTGATCGCCGAGCTCGAGAACATCCTCGCCAACGAAAGCGTGCTTCGGCAGTTGATCATCGACGAGCTGGAAGAGGTCAAGAAGGAATTCGGGGACATCCGCCGGACGACGATCGTCGACGCAGGCGCCGAGCTGAACATCGAGGACCTGATCCCCGATGAAGAAGTGGCGATCACGGTCACGAAGGCGGGCTACGTAAAACGCACGCCGATCGCGACGTATTCTCGGCAGGGAAGGGGCGGCAAGGGCCGGTTCGGAGCGACCGCGAAGAACGAGGACTTTGTCCGGCATCTGTTCATCGCGTCCACGCACGACTACCTGATGGTCTTCACTGATGACGGCCAGGTGTACAAATTGCGAGTGCACGAGATCCCGGATGCGCTGCCTTCGGCGCGCGGCAAGGCGATCGTGAACCTCGTCAGCATTCCGAACGCTAGACGTTTGGTCGGCGTTTTGCCGGTCCGGGATTTCTCGGAGGACAAGTTCGTAACGATGGTCACCAAGAAGGGGACGATCAAGAAGACTGCTCTTTCGGACTATCAGCACATACGCGTCAACGGCATTAACGCGATCAATATCGACAAGGACGACGAACTTCTCGATATCATCGAGACCGACGGTATGCGCGAGATTATAATCGCGACCCGCGATGGGATGGCGATCCGCTTCAACGAAGAGGACGTCCGGCCGATGGGCCGCGTGGCGCGCGGTGTCCGCGGGATCAAGCTGAACAAGGGCGATTACGTGATCGGCGTGTGCGCCGTCTCGGACGAGTCGGAAAAAATACTAACGGTATCGGAAAACGGATTTGGCAAGCGGACCGAGGTCAGCAACTACCGGCTTACGAAGCGCGGCGGGAAGGGCGTGATCAATATGAAGACGACGGACAAGACCGGCAAGGTAGTTTCGTCGTTCCCGGTCGAGGACGACTCGGAGATCATGATCATAACCCAGCAGGCGAAGCTGATCCGGATCGGCGTGAACAAGATCCGCGAGACGGGACGCTCCGCGCAGGGCGTAACGCTTATCAAAACCAGCGAAGTCGACCGCGTGACGAGCGCTTCGCTCCTGGATGTGAACGGGGAAGATGAGACCGGGAACGATGTAGAGTAACGGACTTGAGCTCAGGCGGCCTCGCCTGCATTGAGCGAAGCGAATTGCCGTTGGAGCGACATCCCCCGTTTAGAGCAGCGCTATGCGCTGCATTGATCGGGCGCAGCCCGATCAGATCAAATTAGCCGCTCGCCCGGTAAGCCGAAGGCTTACCGCACACCACGACGGCGCAGCCGCGATCGGGAAGAAGAACTCTCCGCTGTCCGATAAGCTTCAGCTTGTCGCGGGCCGCAGGCCCCGAAAGCCCGTCAAACACGTCCCGTTTAGAGCAGCCTTCCGGGCTGGATTGTCCGATAAGCTTTAGCTTGTCGCCGGCCGCAGGCCCGGAGAATTTATCCGCAGAGCGCGCGGAGAACGCGGAGATGGAGCAGGCACTCCTCTGTTTATTGACCATTGCCCGATGAGCATTGATCAATGAAGAGTCGCGCAGCGACGATCTGCCTTTAGCCGTGGGCAAGCGCGTCAGCGCGCAGCCCACGGGATACGTCGCGTAATCCGCGCATCGCGATGCGATTGCGTGATTCAGACCGGTATACCGTCTGCCTCCTTCCTTGGAATCTGGAACTTGGAGCTCGAGTCCGCCCCTCTCGCTGATGCTCAGGGTTCCGCCTCCGTTTACGACGCCTCCCGGGGTTCGCGCTTCGCGCTCAATGCAGCGCGAAGCGCTGCTCTAAACGAGGATTGGCGGGCGGGGACATCCGCGGTCCAAAAACGACAGGCTGAAGCCTATCGTACCTCGGTCCTCGACGGTTGAGGGCGGGCACAGGTCCCGCCCCTACGGATCTCACAAACAACTCCATCTTCCGTTCACCACCATCGCAGGCGCTCCCGAACCGCCGCCCTGGCAGGGTTCCGTATCGCGCCTGCAGTCGGGACAGAAGACCATCGAGCCGTCTCCCTTGTCCCTCGGCAATGACCTGAACGGAACAGAAGGCATCTTCACAGGCTGGCCGAATTCCACATCGGTCCCGAAATACGTCGGGTGCCCCTGGACCTGGCCTTCCGAAGGCTGCCCCGTGATGAACATGACCGAGGCGTTACCGAAGTTCTCCTTAGTTGCTCCCCTGCAGGCGAGAATGTTCCCGTCATAACAGAAGCGGTCTCCGGTCGAATAGACCCTTACCCGCGGATCCGCCCGGAACGTGTCGGGGCCGTAGAGAGTGCCCGTCGAGACGAACGTTCGGCGCGCCTTGAAGACGATCGGATCTCCGAAAACCGAATTCACAAACGTGATCGGGTAAGAATAATCGCCCGCAAGAGGGTTCTCTTCGGCGTTATAGACGAACGACTCGGTCATCGCCTCGGTTTCCGATCCGATCACCGTCAGGGGCCCCGTGTCGAGCATCTTTATGAATGTCCCGCCGAGAGCCGAAGGAAAGCCGCCTCCGAACGTATCCTCGATCAGAACCGCGCCGACGCGCTCGAAGTTCATCGAATCCGCCGCTCGTGACGAGGTCCTCGCGGGATTGATGAATAGCGATCCCTCGACCCTCCAGTTCGAGTTCCTCACATTCGTGTGGATACCCGCGTCGGCATTGAAGATGAACCTGCACTCCTTCACCTTCACGTAGTCGACCTGCCAGTTGAGGCTGGTCTGCGGCAGGCCGTACACGGAAAAGCCGCGGTAGAAGCTGTGGAACACGACCCGTTCGAGGCTTATGCTCTGCGTCGAAAGATACGCGCCGAGGGCCTCTATCCCGTACGTGCCGACAGGGCTGTCCGAGATCAGCTCGATATCCTTCAGGACGACCGCCTCGGTGCATTCGCCGATCCGGAAAAGCGCGCGGTTCGTCCCTTTGAGCCGGATCCGGCTCGGATTCTCGCGCTTCATGTTGTTCGTCGAAGCGCCCGAATGCAGGCCGCTGATGCCTTCGATCGTAACTCCCGAGGGAATCACGAGCGGCCGGTAGCTGCCCGTGGCACCGACGACGTAATCACCCTCCGGGAACTTCAGCACACCGCCATTCCGGCTCGCAAGGAAAGCCAACGCGCTTCTGATCGCGAGGGTGTCGTCGGTCATCCCGTCGCCTTTCGCCCCGAAATCCCGGACGTTGTAGAACCCCGATTCGCTCCTTTCCGGGACAGCCGGCCAGATGTAGCTGACAGGGCCGGAATACTGATCGCCCGCGAAGCTGATCCTGTACGAATCGTCCTCGCCTTCGAAACACCAATACGTGTTCGCGCTCCCGGAACGCAGGGTCGCCTGTCCGTTGGCGACAGACGAAACGTTGGTCCCGGTGCCCGCGCACGATCTGATCTGCATCGGCGTTGAGTTGTCCAGATCCGTTACCGTAACAGCGGTCGTCGCCGGGGAGTACCTGAGAGCGCAGGCCGCTGCGGTCTGCGTTTCCGGGACGTCGAGGATGATGTTGTAGCCCTCGAACTTGTTCTGCTGCGCGAACACGGCGCCTGCAAGCGACACGGCGAACACGATCGCCGAAGCAATTCTCATTGATTTCATAATTCTGTCCGGAGAGAGATCCTGTCGTGGTCTGTGATCAGATTATACAGGCGGCGCGTCCGGGAGGGAAAAGGGAGGCTATTCGAAGAGGCCCGGCGAACGGCCCTCGGCGGCGAGGAATTCGATCTTGAAATGCTCGTACGCTAGACGGGTGGCGCACCGGCCGCGGGGAGTGCGATCGAGGAAGCCTATCTGGAGGAGATAAGGCTCGATCATCTCCTCGATCGAATCCTTTTCCTCGTTGATCGAGGCGGAGATCGTGCCAAGACCGACCGGGCCTCCGTCGAACTTCTGGATGATCGTCAGAAGCATCTTGCGGTCGATCTCGTCCAGGCCGTATGTGTCGACCTCCATCCGGTTCAGCGCGTCCCGCGCGACCTCTTCCGTGATCACTCCGTCGTAATCGACCTCGGCGAAATCGCGGACGCGCCTTAGAAGGCGGTTCGCGATCCTCGGCGTCCCGCGCGAACGGCGGGCGATCGCCCTCGCTCCCGCGGTATCTATTTCGACGTTCAGGATACCCGCCGATCGCTCGACGATGACCTGCAGGTCCTCGAACGAATAGAAATCGAGATTGAAAATGATCCCGAACCTGCCTCGAAGCGGCGCAGTGATCAGCCCGGGCCTTGTTGTCGCGCCGACGAGCGTGAACTTCGGAAGCTCGAGCTTGATCGAACGGGCCGCTGTCCCCTGGCCGATCATTATATCGAGGTTGTAGTCCTCCATCGCGGGATAGAGCACTTCCTCGATCGCGGGATTCAGGCGGTGTATCTCGTCGATGAAAAGGACGTCGCCTTCTTCAAGGTTCGTGAGCAGCGCGGCAAGGTCGCCGGCCTTCTCGATGATCGGCGCCGCGGTGGATCGGAACTCGGCTCCCATCTCGTTCGAGGTAATCCCGGCGAGCGTGGTCTTTCCGGTGCCCGGGGGCCCGGTGAGAAGGATGTGATCGAGAGCCTCGCGCCGCTTCAGTGCGGCCTTCATATAGATCCGCAGGTTGTCCTTGACCTTCTTCTGGCCGATGTACTCGCCGAGGTGCGAGGGCCGGAGCGTCTGCTCGAACCTTCGCTCTTCCTCGCTGACGGGAGCGGCGGACCTTATGTCGGTGATCTCGAATGTCTCGTTCATGGGTTGTGTGGACTAACTCCCCGCAAGCAGCTGAAGGCTCCTCTTCAAAAGCTTCTGGACCGACATATCGGTCCCTTCGCGCATCGCCTTCCGGAGTTCGCGTTCCGCGGCCTTCGGTTTGTAGCCCAGGTTTATCAGCGCCGAGAGCGCGTCCTCAAAAGCGTCGGGGTCCGCGTCCGATCCGGAAGCGGTGGCTGCTTTTGCCGTCTCCGCCGGGGCGATGTCCGAGATCTTGTCGCGGAGTTCGATCACCATCCTTTCGGCAGTCTTCTTGCCGACCCCCGGGATCGAGGTCAGCGCGGCGAGATCGTCGGAACGGATCGCGGACACGATCTCGTCGGGCGACATTCCCGAAAGCATCGAGACAGCCAGCCTCGGCCCGATGCCGGAAACGGCGATCAGCTTCAGGAACAGAGCTCGCTCGGCGGCGGAGCTGAAACCGAAAAGCTGAAGAGTGTCCTCGCGGACGTAGGTGTAGATCCTCAGCGACACATCCGCGCCGGGTTCGCCCAGAAGGTAGAAGGTCGACAGCGGGATCGTCACCTCGTAGCCGACGCCGCCCGCGTCGATGACCACGCTGTTCGCGTCCTTTTCGATTAGTTTGCCGGTGAGCGCCGCGATCATATTGTTTCAAGTGTGAAACACCGCGAGTAATTTATTACAGACTCCATTTCAAAGCAATCCCGGCGGAACTTGTTACCTTTTTCACATAATCGGGACGATGGCTTATAATCTCCCGTGCCGATGAAAGCCGACAAGATCTCCGAACTCACGACCAACCGCCTGAGCATCTATCTGCGCTGCCTAAACGAACTGGCCCACGAGGGCCGCAAGACCGTTTCATCGGACAGGCTCGCGAAGCGATTCCACCTGAACTCGGCGCAGATCCGCAAGGACCTAGCGTGTTTCGGCGAGTTCGGGGTCCGGGGCGTAGGCTATTACATAGAGGACCTGCGCGAGCAGATCACGAGGATCCTGGGGCTTGACCACCACCACCGGGTGGCGATCATAGGCGCCGGCCGGCTCGGCGCCGCGCTGACGGATTACTACGGTTTCCGGCAGACGAACTTCGAAGTTGCGGCGCTCTTCGACGCCGATCCGGACAAGATCGGATCGTTGATCAGCGACGTGAGGGTCTTCGACGTAAAGGACTTCGCGAAGATCGTGAAGAAAGAGGGGATCGACGTCGCGGTGATCGCTGTCCCCGCCGAATACGCCCAGAAGGTGCTTGAGGAGATCGTCGATGCAGGTATAAAAGCGGTGATGAACTTCGCCCCGACGCCCCTGCTCGCGGACGACGATATCAAGCTGAAGACCATCGACCTGACCATCTCGCTCGAAAGCCTTTCTTACTTCCTGGCGAGGCCCGGTAAGAACGGCCGGGAATAAAAATTGAATCCGATCTGCTATCATTACCGTAACAGATACCAAATACACTCAAGGGGAGATCGAAAATGAAGTTTTTTGAAGTTGCAAAGCGGGTTGTTCCTTTCGGGATCGCCCTTATTATCGGTGTTTTGCTGGCGCTGCCTTTCGCCTCGGCTGTAACTTACGACGAGCCGGCTGAGGAGTACAACTACGATTCCGAACTCAGGACGGAGAACGAGAGGCTGAGAAAAGAGAACTGCCGGATGAAGTGGAAGATGAGAAGGCTCGAGCGTTCGACAATGTTCGATCGCGAGCTGACCGTTCCCGAGCCGCCGATGCCTCCGATACCGCCGGTCGCACCGGTCGCTCCCGAGGCGCCTCTGGCACCGCCGCCGCCTCCCCCGCCGGCTGCCCCGGTCCACAGGACCAACCGCTAGACGAGGTTCAATTCAGCACGAAGCCGCAGAGCGGCACGCTGACGGCGCTTATCTCCACAAAGCCGTTCAGTTGTGTTACTCTGTGGCTTAATTTTTTTGAGAGCCCGGCCCGGTCAGACCGGGTTCCGCCTTTTAAGGGAACCTTCCGTTTACAATGCCGGAACCGATCAACGAATCCGAAGCCCGCGAGCTGATCGTCGAAGTGGGACGCATAATGTACGAGCGCGGCTATGTAGTCTCGTCCGACGGGAATGTCAGCATACGCCTCGGCGAAGACCGCATTCTGGCGACTCCGACGATGACCTCGAAGGGCCGTATGACGGTCGATTCGCTCGCGGTCACCGATCTAGACGGGAATCCTCTCAGCGACAAACGCGCGTCGTCCGAACTGGCGATGCACATCCTGATCTATAAGAACCGGCCCGAGATACGCGCGGTCTGCCACGCGCATCCTCCGCACGGAACCGCCTTCGCAGTGGCGGGGCTCGCGATCGACAAACCGATACTTTCGGAAGTGATCCTGACGCTGGGCTGCGTGCCTCTGACCGATTACGGGACGCCTTCAACCGATGAACTGACCGATGCAATGCGGCCGTTCGTCGCGCATCACAATGCGCTTCTGATGGCGAATCACGGGGCGGTCGCGTACGGAAGGGACCTTTGGGAAGCGTTCGATCGTATGGAGACGCTCGAGCACACGGCGAAGATCGCGATCCTCTCGCGTGCGCTCGGAGGCGCGAACGATCTTCCTCCGGAATCGATCGAGAAGCTGATCAACATACGCGAACGGGCGGGGTACTTGGACGAATCCGCCAGATGCCAGGCGTGCGGGTATCTTCACGAGACGAACGTCGTTTGCGAGCTCGATGCCGGCCGCGAGGCGAACGGCGCGAAGATCTCGCTTTCGAGGGATGAGTTGATCGAATTGCTGAACAAAGCAGTGTCAAGCCGCTGAGACCAAGCGCGCGGTTGGCGAAATTCTTCAAAAGGCTGTAAATTCTTACTTCATTCTGCAAACTAACCAGGAGCTTGAGACTAAATGCAAGAAGCACTAGGAATGGTTGAAACGAAAGGGCTTGTGGCGATGATCGAGGCGTCCGACGCGATGGTCAAAGCCGCCAACGTCCACCTCGTGGGCTACGAAAAGATCGGAGCCGGGTTCGTGACCGCGATCGTCCGTGGCGATGTCGCCGCCGTGAAAGCCGCGACCGACGCAGGCGCCGCCGCGGCCCGAAGGGTCGGCGAGCTGGTCAGCGTCCACGTGATCCCGCGTCCGCACAGCAGTGTCGACGAGAACCTTCCCGTTGTACTGAAGTAACTCCGTAACCGGGCCCGGCAGTCCGCCTCGCCGGGCCTTTTCGTTTCTTATGCGAATCGCAAGGATCTTGGGCACCGTCGTATCGACCCAGAAGGACGAGCGTCTGCGGGGCAAGAAACTGCTTGTCGTGAAGCCGATCAACCTCGACGGTTCCGACCGCGACGATTACGTCGTCGCTGTCGATACGGTCGGCGCGGGCTTCCACGAGAAGGTCCTGATCGTCGGCGGGTCGTCCGCCAGGATGGCCGAAGGCAACAAGGATTGTCCTGTGGATACCGCCATCGTCGGCGTGATCGATACGATCGATTTTGTGGTCCCCGAGAAATAGTCCGCTCACCAGATGCAGCTCGCCAGGGTCATCGGTAACGTCGTGTGCACGGTCAAGAACGATTCGCTTCGAGGCCGGAAGATCCTGATCGTCCAGAACCTCAGGGAAGACCTGACGCCCGTCGGCGAGCCTCTGGTCGCCCTCGACGCGATCGGCGCCGGCGTCGGCGAGCTGGTTTTCTGGTGCCGGGGAAAAGAAGCGGCATTCCCGTTCAAGCGAGACGCGACCCCGACCGATTGCACGATAGTCGCGATCGTGGACTCCGAATCTCACGTTTACAACAAAGAGCGATGATCATCGCGCGTGTCATAGGCAACGTCGTTGCCACCCAGAAGAACCAGCGCTACGAAGGCAGCAGGATAATGCTCTGTCGCCAACTGACTCCGGAGTATGAGGACACGAGCTTCACTTTGCTCGCCCTTGACGGCGTCGACGCTGGCGAAGGCGACATCGTGCTGATCGCGAGGGAAGGGTACTCGGCCTCGACCGCCGCCACCGGAATGCCCGGCGCGGCGATCGATTCGGCGATCGTCGGCGTGATCGACTATGTCGACCTGCTTCCGGAGGACTCCGCGGCGAAGAGCTGATCAATGCGCGACGAACAGAAACAGATGCTTGCGGAGAAGATCGCCTCGGTCCTGCAGGACGACTCGGAAGGAAACGAGCAGATCTGGAAGGCGATCGACGAAATCGGGCGCCGTCTGGAAGCTGTCGAACGGGCCGTTTCCTCCTACACATCTGCCGCCTCGACCTCATCGCGTGTGATCACACGCCATCCCAGCCTCGAAAAATACGCCGTCCTGGAAGCGGCGGAAGCGAACGGCGCAGCAGCGAACGTCGCCGATGAGAAGCTCTGTACTTTCGAGCCTCACGGACGGACCTGCGACCACTGCTCGATGTGCAGCTCGAGAGGGTTTTAGCGAGGTACGATAAGCTTCAGCTTGTCGCGGGCCGAAGGCCCGAAGAATTTAACCGCAGAGCACGCAGTGACGACAGAGGGGATACGCGAGATAGAAAGATTCCTCGCGCTGTACGACAAGCTGAAGGCTATCGGACATTGCGCTGCTCTAAACGGGACGGGACGGAGGCTGGGGAAAAAACCACAGAGACCACGGAGAACACAGAGAGAACGAGGGCGCAGAAACCATCGGGAATCCCCCAAAATCTCTGCGCCCTCTGCGATCTCCGCGGTTAAATTCTTCCAGGGGGAATCCCCCAAAATCTCTGCGCCCTCTGCGTTCTCCGCGGTTAGCTCTCTTACTCAGAATTGCTCTTCATATCGCTCGCGTCCATCCTCGGGACCTCCGAAGCTCCCTCGTCCGCCTCGAAGAATGGCTCTTCCGCGAATCCCACAAGCGAGGCCGTGATCACCGCCGGGAACTGGTTCCGCGTCGTGTTGTAATCCTGGACCGCCGCGTTGTAATCCTTGCGGGCGACATCCAGGCGGTTCTCCGTTCCCTCGACCTGGTCCTGTATCTTCAGGAATCCCTCGTTCGATCTCAGCACGGGATAGTTCTCGAAAACGACAAGCAGACGGCTCAGAGCCGAGTTCGCCTGCATTATTTCCTGTTTCTGTTCCGGAGTCCTCGCTCCGCCCTCGCCGGCCGGAGGCTGCTCCTGTAGGCCCCCGAGCTTCGCACGTGCTGCAGCGATATTGTTGAAGACCTCCTGTTCATTGAATCCGGCCGCCTTCGCCGCCTCGAACAGGTTCGGCAAAAGGTCGGCACGCCTCTGCATCGCGCTCTCCACGTTCGCCCATTTGCCCTTTACGTTCTGCTGTTTCGCGGTCAGCTCGTTGTAGCTGCATCCCGAAAGCGCGGCGGCCGCGAGAACGATCACAAGTAACCAAAATCTTTTCATAAGGGTCTCCTTCTATTCCAGGACATTCACGGCGGCTATGACCGACTCGATGTCCTCAAGGTATTCGGCAAACAGTTCGTTCGCCGCGATCACGTCCATCTTTTCCTTTGCTTCATTCTCACGAATGGCGAGCACTTTTTCAAACGAATCCCCTCCGATTCCGACGGTCTTCGAGGTCTCTTCCAGGATCGCCTTTTTTGCGACAGGCGGTTCCATCCCTTTCAATAGCAGCATCGCGCGGAAGTCAGCGGCGAAGCTCGCGATGCTGGCGCCCATCAGTTCGGCGAGCCTCTCGCCGTCGGTCGAGACCTCGATATAGCGTTTTCTCAGGCGTAGCAGATTGCTCCTGAGCTCATATTCCAGCTGGTGCCGGAGGTTCTCGTCCGAGATCTCGACGTGCGCCAGAACGTCCTCGCCGTACAAAACCTTCCGCGCGCGCTCCATAAAATGGAGCTCGATCGGGAACACGTCTCCCGAATCGATCAGCTCATTTACAGTGAAATACGTCGGCACGGGATGGCCGAGGCGCACCCATTCGCGCACCGAGCTGTGCGCGTTCCGAAGGTCCTCCGGTGTGATCCTTTCGAGCGCGACAAGCAGATTGTAGTTCGATTCGAACGGCTTGAACTCGCCCGTCGCCGCCGATCCGTATAGGATCACCGACCGAAGGTTCTCGCCGTGTGTCTTTTTCAGATCCTCAATAAAGTCTTCGAAATGCTGTTTCATAAAATCCTACCAGCCGCCTCCCGCGCCGCCTCCGCCGAATCCGCCGCCTCCGCTGAAGCCTCCGAAGCCGCCGCCTCCGCTCCAGCCGGACGATCCGCCGGAACTCCATCCTGAAGATCCCGAACTCCATCCCGAGGAACTGCTTCCGCTTGTCGCGAGTCCGGCCAGGAATGCGGCAAGAAGATCGCCTCCCCAGCCCGATCCTCCTCCTCCGCCGCTTCCACCGCCCCGGTTCTTACCTGAAGATGCCAGCGAGATGAAGAACAGGAGTACGGCGAGGCAGCAGATCGCACGGCAAAGCCAGTTCGGGATCAGGTCGAACGCGCTGTCGACGAAGTCTTTCTCGTAAACGCGCTCCGGCGTCGGAGTCGGCAGGGCGATCCCGCTCTGCGCCGCCTTGATCCTTTCGATATACGCGTCGATCGTGTCTTCGATGCCCTTGCCGTAATTGCCGGCCCGGAACTCGGGGACGAGATACTGTCTTTGAAGCGATCCGACCAAACCGTCGGGAAGTTCGTCCCCGAGATCGTCGCTGACCTGTGTGAAGTACTTTCTGTCGTCGATCGCGACCAGCAGCAACAAACCCGGATTGTCTTCCGCGGTGGTTCCGATCCCCCATCCTCGCGCCACCGCAAGCGAGTACTCGAAGATGTCGCGGCCCTCTGTGGTCTTGACCACGGCGACGCCCATCTCGACCTTCGGGTTCGAAGACTCGCTAAAGGCGATGATCTTGTCGGCGATCCTTTGCCTGGTCGCCTCGTCCATCACGCCGGCATAGTCCATCACCGGGCTCGTAGGCTCGGGAAGCGGCGAGACGTTTATGTCGAACTGACCTTCCTGTGCCGACAGGGAAGCGGCAAGAGCGAAGACGACCAGGGCGCCCGCGAAAGCACGATATAGATTTTTCCGCACGGATGTATTGTGCCAAAGGAATCGCCGCCGCCAAAGTTCGCCCATCAGGTATCAGCCTCCAACGGCCTCGTGAAGAAGGAAGTGAAGCGCGAAGAAAAGCGCGACGCCCGCGAAAACGGAAAGCGAGACAAGCGGGTTCTTGCCTCCGTGGTGGTTCACCTCTGGGATCAGGTCCGACGCCGCGACGTACAGCGTCACGCCGCCCGCGAGAGGAAGAGCATAAGCCACCGCGGAATCCAGGCTCGAACCTATGGCGTAAAACCCGAGCACGCCGATCAGAGTGGTCGCGCCGACAAATGCGGTTGATATGAGGACCTCGCGGCGTTCTTTGCCGGCGGCGAGCATCATCGAGCCGATCGTGAACCCTTCCGGGAACTTGTGAAGGAAGACCGCGATGAACATCAGTACGCCGAGCCGGAAATCGACCTGCGACGCGGCAGAGATGGATACGCCGTCGAAGAACGCGTGGATCAGAAGCCCGCCGATCGCGGTGTATGCCGAAGACGGCGGGATAAGGTGGTCTGAGTGGACCTCCTCTCCCAGATGGAAGTGCGGAGCGATCGTGTGTTCGAAGAACTGTGTAAGCAGGTAGCCGGCGAGAAACAGGACCATCGGCACGTAGAGGTAATCCCCAGCCACATCAACCGTTTGGCCGTTCTGCCAAAGCCCGATCGTCTTCGGAAGCACCTCGACGAACGAAACGGCGAGCATGAATCCCGCCCCTAGCGCGAGCAGGTATTTCAAGAGGCTCTTGTAATATTTGTGGATCCCTTTGGGAAAAAGGATGAGCCCGCCGAGGACGTTCGCGAGCGCGACTGCGATCCCGAAAAGGATCAGCTGATACAGGGGGATCTCCATATCTGAATAGGCCGTGCCGGAGCGGCTTGTCCGGAGCGAAGGACATTATACATTGAAGCCGGCAATGTGAAATCCGCCGAACAAACGCGAAATTCCTCAAAATATTAAGCAGTTGATTAAAAATCAGGCTCAATTATCTTGACATTGCTTAACCTTCGAGCGTAGAATTGCCCGTAATTCGTTGGAAGCAGTCTAAAAAGAGGAATTAGACAAACAAAAGCCACTCCGACAATGTGTTTAAGACAGAGGACGTTTTAAGCACTTCCCCAAATAAATTGAAAGCGGAAAAGGTCTTGGTTACACGGCAACAGGACGGTCGGTAACGAAAATCGCGCTCTCTCATCCCGATGAGGTTCGAACCCCCGGAACTCAAGGCGCCTTTTCCACAATAAAAACAATAACTTTCACTCGGGTTCTGTTCTTTGAAAGACGAAGCAGACAAATCTGAGACCCTGCACCGGCCGGTGATGCCGGACGAGGTGCTCGCGGGCCTCGAACCCGCTTCCCGGCGGGTGATCGTCGATGCGACCCTCGGTCTTGGAGGCCATACCGAAGCGATACTCCGGGCCTCCGAAACGCTTGAGATAATCGCGATCGACCGCGACCGCGAGGCGATCGAACTTGCGAAAGAGAGGCTTCGGGCCTATTCCGACCGCGTGCAGTACTTTCACGCGAACTTCTCCGACATACGCGAGGTCGTTCGCGAAGCCGGCAGGAACGAGGTCGACGGCATTCTCGCAGACCTCGGGATCTCCTCGCTCCAGCTGGACAGCGAAACGCGCGGGTTCAGTTTCAGGTACGACGCGCCGCTCGATATGCGGATGGACCCTGACTCAGACGACGAGACCGCCGCGGAGCTTCTCGAAAGGCTTTCCGAACAGGACCTCGCGAACGTGATCTACAGGTTCGGCGAGGAAAGGCATTCGAGGCGGATCGCGCGCAGGATCGTCGAGAGACGCGAGAGAGGCGAACCGGTCACAACGACCGGGGAACTTGCCGAACTGGTTGCCGGAGCGGTCAGAAAAAAGCCCGGAGACAGGATCCATCCCGCGACGCGAACGTTCCAGGCGCTCCGGATAGCGGTCAACCGCGAGATCGAGATCATCGAGGGTTTCATCGCCGATTCGATCAGTCTTTTGTCTGCAGGAGGCAGGCTGGCAGTGATCACCTTTCACTCGCTCGAGGACAGGGTGGTCAAGCAGTCGATGCAGAAGGCCGCCGGCCGGTGTTTCTGCCCTCCGAAGTTCCCGAAGTGCGTTTGCGGAATGACCGAGCAGGTCGCGATCCTGACCCGCAAACCGACGATCCCATCGGAAGAGGAAATTTCTGAAAATCCCCGTGCCCGAAGCGCAAAGCTTCGAGCATGTCAGAAGAAACAAGCAGTTTAGCCCCGGTAAAACCAAAATGAGAAAAAAGAAGTTCACCAAACCCTCCGTTCCCCGCGTGAGGCGTCAGAAAGAACCCCTGCCCTGGAAATTCTGCCTTGCAACGATCCTCTGCGCGGCCGTTGTCGCCGCGGGATTCTTCTTTGCCGCGCAGCAGCACTTCTACTCGATGGACTACGGGATCGAGAACTCGCGGCTCCGTTCGCAGATCGAGGACCTTAAAAGCCGCAACCGGAGGCTAAAGCTTCGGAAAGAAGGCGCGCTTTCGCCGTACGAGATCAAGCAGGCCGCGATGAAGCTCGGTTTCCGCGGGACTACGGTTCACAACCTGCAGCCGCTCGGCGAATTGCCCGAATCGACACTAGCTTCGGTCGAAACGGATCAGCCGGATGATTCGGCCGCGGTCCGGACCTATGCTGCGCGGGGCGATAAGAAGAGTCTGCCTTCTTCCGCCGCGGTCGCGGACAAGCCGCGAGTGGTGAAGACCGTAAAGACAGCACCGTCGAAATTGTCGAAACCCGCCGAAGCAGACGAGGCCGAGCCGGCGAAGGGAACCCGAAGCAGGATCATCGACGAAGCCGCACGCCGATAAACGAATATGCCGAAAAAACGAGCCGCCCGAAAAACCCGGAAAGATCCGATGCGGACCGCATTCCTCCGCTACATGTTCATCGTGGCGTTCCTGATGCTTTGGATCGGGGTCATCGGGGTAAGGCTCGTTCATCTTCAGATAACTCAGGCGGATTGGCTCAAGTCGCAGGCGGAATCGGTCCAGACGACCGAGCGCAAGAGCAAGATGCTCCGCGGGACGATCTTCGATCGTACGGGCCGCGTGCTGGCTATGAGCGTCCGCGCGAACTCTCTGTTCGCCGATCCGAAGATGATCGAAGACGCCGACGATGTCGCGAAGAAGCTCGCTGAGGTGCTCAAGTTGGAGGTGCGCCCGCTTGCCGCTCAGATAAAGGAAGGTAAAGAGAACGGCCGCCGGTTTCTGTGGATCGCGCGGAAACTCGATGAAAGCACGTTCCGGGCGGTGAACAAGGCGTTCGCAAAGAACCCCGATGAGGAACCTTCGACCGTTTCGCATCCCGGGCTCGGATGGAGGAAAGAGCAGAAGCGCGAGTATCCGTACGGACAGCTCGCCTCGCACGTGATCGGATTCAGCAACGCGGACGACAAGGGCCAGTCCGGGATCGAACTCTCGCAGGAAGACGTGCTGAAGGGCGAGATCGTGAAGAAGATCCTTCAGCGCGACCGTTTGGGCCGCGTCTATGACGAGTCCGGCGCCGAGCGCGAGCCTCCGAAAGACATCTTTTTGACGATCAGCCACTCGATCCAGTTCAAGACGGAAGAGGCTCTCGCGGCGGGAGTGAAGGCTGCGAATGCGAAGTCGGGCAAGGCGATCGTGCTCGATCCGAAAACGGGAGAGATACTTGCGATGGCGAACTACCCGACATTCGATCCGAACGAGTATTCGTCGGTCGATCCCGACAATCGCCGCAACCGCGCCGTCGAGGACAATTTCTCGCCGGGGTCGGTGATGAAGATGGTGACCTACGGCGGGGCGCTTGAGACCGGCAGGATCGCTCCCGAAGCGCTTGTGAACTGCGGCGACGGACGCCTTACAGTCGGCGGTTACACGTTCAGCGATTCGCACGCGATCGGTTCGGTGTCGTACACGAAGGCGTTCGCACAGTCGAGCAACGTCGGGGCGATCCGCACCGCGCAGAAGCTCGGCCAGGATGACTTCTATGAATATGTAAGGAAATTCGGTTTCGGGAAGCGGACCGGGATCGAACTTCCCGCCGAAGCGGACGGCCTCTTAAGCGGTCCGGACAAATGGGGCGGGATGACGCTCGCTTCGATGTCGATAGGCTATGAAATCGGGGTTACGTCGTTGCAAACCGCGGTGGCTTTTGCGACTATTGCCAATGACGGTGTGAAAGTCCAGCCGCACATTCTCAAAGAAATTCGACAATCTGATGGAAAACCGGTTTCGGCGGTCAAACCCATTACCGAACGCGTCGTAAGCGAACAAACCGCTCGCGAGCTTCGCAGAATGCTGCGCGAGGTCGTATTGAACGGGACCGCTAAACAGGCTCAGCTTCACGGATATTCCTCGGCCGGAAAGACCGGGACGGCGTGGAAATACGACCCTAAGTTGGGAAGAATAAATCGCGAAAAGTACATCTCGTCGTTCGTGGGATTCGCGCCCGCGAACGATTCACGCGTCGTCATCGCTATTACGATCGACGAGCCGAACGGCGCGCTCCGCTACGGCGGCCAGGTCGCCGCGCCGGTGTTCAAACAGATCGCACAGCAGGTTCTCCCGGAGCTGAAGGTTCTTCGCGATGGGACAGTGCCTGAGAATGTGCCCTTGTTCGACGATCCTTCCGAGGCGCCTATGCTTGCCGTGACCGAACCGGAAGCGCCTGTACGCGAAGAAGAGAACTCGGTCGAGGATGCGCCGGAGCGGAAGAAGACCGATGCCGCAGAGAACGGGCGCAAACCTGAGAAGCAGTTGAAGAAGGAATCCGATACGGAGAAGACCGCCGCGAGGAGGCCGAAGGAAAAGGCGCTCCCTGAAAAGAACAAGACTTGAAACTCTCGACAGCAATCGATCATATGAACGCAGCCCCTGCGTCAGAATTCAACCCCGCTTTGCTCGACATCGAAGTGAATTCCTTCGCGACGGATTCACGGGAAGTAAAAGCGGGTGACTTGTTTTTTGCGTTCTCGCAACCGGAGTTCGCGAACAACTGCTTCAACGGGGAGTTTCTGGACGCGACGCGTTTCGTCCCGTCGGCATTTGAAAAAGGCGCCGTCGCCTGCGTGGTCCGGAAGGACAGGTTTGAAGAGCACGGGGAGGAGCTCTCGCGTTTCGAGGACAGGCTGATCTTTGCAGACGACGCGATCGCGGCTTTCCAGGCATTGGCGAGGGAAGTCTACAGAGGCTGGGGCAGGCCGGTCGTCGCCGTGACGGGAAGCGCCGGCAAGACGACTGCGAAGGAACTCACCGCGCACGTGCTTTCGCATTCCGGCCGCCGGATCCTGAAGAACACGAAGAATTTGAACAACGGGTTGGGCCACCCTATGACCGTGCTTCAGCTCGCCAAAGATCCGGAATTCGACGCCGCCGTGCTGGAGATGGGAATGTCCACGCCGAACCGCGAGATCGCAAGGCTTTGCACGATCACTCCGCCCGACGTTGCGATCGAGCTGAACGTGCTTCCGGTTCACATCGAGCACCTGGGGACGATCGAGAGGATCCGGGACGCGAAAGCGGAACTTGTCGAAGGCCTCAAGCCGGGCGGAACCGCAATCCTGAACGCCGACGATCCGCTCGTGATCGGGATGCGCGAAAGGCACGACGGCAAGGTCTTGACCTACGGGATCGACAACCCTGGGGATGTTTCCGCAAGGGATCTGGAAATGAAGCGCTTCGGCGAGACGGCATTCACGCTTAAGACCCCGGACGGAGAGGCAAGAGTTGCTCTAGCATTGTCGGGAAAGCACAACGTGTTGAACGCGCTTGCCGCGGCCGCGGCGGGACATTGTTTAGGAATGAAGCCGGACGAGATCGCGGAAGCCCTTGGCACCGTCGCTCCGCCGCCGCAGAGAGGCGAGGTGATCCGGTTTGCCGAGGGATTCACGGTGATCAACGATTCGTACAACTCGAATCCCGACGCGCTAATGAAAATGGTCGCGACACTTGTCGAGGGTGCGCCTGATGCGGCGCGGCGGATCGTGGTCGCCGGAGAGATGCTCGAGCTTGGCAGCGAAGAGGCGCAGATCCATCGAGAGACGGGCCGCAGGCTCGCCGGATCGGGAATAGACAAGCTGATCGGCGTGCGCGGGCTCGCCGGAGAAATGGTCGAAGCTGCCAGAGAGGCGGGTCTCACGGATGTTTCTTTTGCAGAGGATTCCGAGACCGCCGGCGGGATCGTTTCTGAACTTGTAAGGGAAGGCGATGTAGTGTTGGTTAAAGGTTCACGAGGTGTGCGGACCGAGCGCGTGATAGAACGCCTTCTGGCCGAGCACGGCCGGAGCGGCGGATAGTGCCGCGCGAAAGTGTGGGATCTGATCCGAGAGGCTGAGAATGCTCTACTTCTTCCTTTATCAACTTATCTACAGGGAATACGGCGCGGCCAGCGAGTCGTACGTGTTCAAAGGCCTGAACGTGATCCAGTACATCACGTTCCGGACTACCTGGGCGACGATCACCGCTCTTCTGATCTCGCTCCTTCTCGGCGGAAAGGTCATCCGCAAGCTCGCCGAGATGAAGTTCGGCCAGGAGATCCGGGAAGAAGGCCCGGAGATGCATCAGGAGAAGCGCGGAACGCCCACGATGGGCGGTATCCTGATCATCGGCTCGGTGTTTATTTCGACCTTGCTTTGGGCAAGGCTTGACAGTATTTACCTTTGGATCGCGCTTGGCGCGACAACGCTCTTTGCATCGATAGGCTTCGCCGACGATTACATAAAGATCGTCAAGAAGCGCAACCTCGGGCTGACGGGAAAACAGAAGCTGCTCGGCCAAGTGATCGTTGCAGTCGGAGTCTGGGTGGGGCTCTACCTGGTCTCGAATTATCCCTGGAACCTGAGCATTCCGTTCTTTAAGGCGACCGCGGCGGTGGACGGGATCAGCTACATAGGCCCCTGGATCTACCTCGGTTTCATCGTGTTCATTCTCCTGGGATCGTCGAACGCGGTGAACCTCACGGACGGGCTCGACGGGCTGGCGATCAGCGTTACATTCATCGCGATGGCCGCTCTGACCGCTTTGACCTATGTAGCGAGCGACCGGCGCTGGGCGGATTACCTCGACATCACGCACAAGCCGGAGGCGGCCGAACTGACGGTCTTTTGCGGGGCGATGGTCGGGGCAAGCCTTGGATTCCTCTGGTTCAACGCGCCAAAGGCGGAAGTCTTTATGGGCGACGTGGGGTCGCTCGCGATCGGAGGAGCGCTCGGCACCGTGGCGATCCTTACGAAGCAGGAATTCATGCTGCCGTTCATCGGCGGCGTGTTCATCATCGAGGCGCTCTCGGTGATGATCCAGGTCTCGGTTTTCAAACTGACCAAGCGCGGCGGAAGACCCGGCACGAGGATCTTCAAGATGTCGCCGCTCCACCATCACTTCGAGTACGTGGGATGGAAGGAGCCGAAGATCGTTTTTAGATTCGTCATCATCGCGATACTTTTCGCGCTCCTGAGCCTTTCGACATTGAAGCTCAGATAAACAAGCGGTTCGCGGGCGCCGAATGCCCGCCTCGGGAATGGAGATCGAAGGAAGAAAAGCCCTGGTCCTCGGCGCCGGCAAGAGCGGTGTCGCTTCAGCGGCTTTTCTTGCCTTGCGGGGCGCGGTCGTCGCGCTTCACGACAAGAAGCCTCTCGCCGAATGGTCGGAAGAGGCGCGCTCTTTGAAAACTTCTCACAACGTGGGCCTGATCGACGGGAACATTCCTTCGTGGCTTTTGGACCAGATCGATCTGGTGGTCATCAGCCCGGGCGTGCCGAAAAGCGTCGTGCCGGCGCGTTATGTGGACCGTAAGGACGGCGAGGTGATCGGCGAGGTCGAGCTCGCTTACCGCTTTCTGAAGGGAAGGCTGGTCGGGATCACCGGATCGAACGGGAAGACGACCACTACGAGCCTGGTCGGGGCGATCCTGAAGAACGCGGGGATCGAGACCCAGGTCGGAGGGAACATCGGAGTGCCCTTGCTTTCGCTTGCCGAGTCCTCTTCCGACGAATGCTGGACCGTCGCCGAGCTCTCCAGCTTCCAGCTCGAAACGATCGTCGATCTTCGCCCGAACGTGGGGATCTGCCTGAACGTGACGCCGAACCATATGGACCGGTACGACCTGTTCACGGACTACGCCGCCGCGAAGCACAGGCTGTTCGAGAACCAGACCCAGGAGGACGTCGCGATCCTGAACGCGGACGATGAGATGACCGCTTCGTGGGCAAAGGGCCTCAAGGCGCACACCGTGCTCTTTTCGACGGCGAAAGAACTCGATGAAGGATTGTTCCTTCGCGGCGATGCGCTTGTCTCGAGATCGGGAAAGAGTGAAAAGGTGCTCGGGCACCGGAGCGGGATGAAACTGCGCGGTATCCACAATGTCCAGAACGTGCTTGCCGCGATGGCCGCGGGACTCGCCTGCGGCGCCGACCCGGAATCGATGCGGGAAGCGGTCAACGATTTCAACGCCGTCGAGCACAGGCTCGAGTTTGTCGCCTCGATCGACGGTGTCGATTTTTACAACGATTCGAAGGCGACCTCCGTCGACGCGACGCTGAAGGCGCTCGAGGCGATCGCCGGCGAAAGCGAAGGGCAGATCGTGCTGATACTCGGCGGGCTCGGCAAGAACGCGCCGTATGCTCCTCTTGCAGATCTGGTAGCGTCGAGGGTCAGGACGCTGGTCCTGATCGGAGAAGACGCGGCGAACATCGACGAACAGCTCGGCGGACTGACGGACACCGTCCGTGCGGATTCGATGGCTGAAGCGGTCGGTGTCTCGTTCGAAGCGGCGGAAAAAGGCGACACGGTCCTGCTCGCGCCTGCGTGCGCCAGCTTCGATATGTACCGCGGTTTCGAGCAAAGGGGCGACGATTTCAAGAACGAGGTGGCGAGACTCGGCGTGTCTCTCGCCGAAGGCTCTGCCGGCTGAATTTTCTGATATGGCGAAGAAGCTTCGAATGGACTGGTTCCTGCTTGTGCTCACGGCGATGCTCGCGCTGTTCGGCGCGGTGATGGTGTACAGCGCATCGGCGATGATCTCGCACAGGGAAACGGGCGGCGAGACGTACTTCGCGTACTTCAACAAGCAGCTGATCTTTACGGCCGTCGGCCTTGTGCTGATGGTTGCCGCTTCGAAGTTCGATTACAAGTGGCTGATGAAGCCCTGGATCGTCTATTCCGCGCTCGCTGTCACGGCGGTGCTTCTCGCCGCGGTCTTCGCCTTTCCGCCCGTGAACGGGGCACAGAGGTGGATCCGCGTTGCGGGATTCTCGTTCCAGCCGTCGGAACTCGCGAAGATCACTCTGCCGCTCTTCCTAGCGTATTTCCTGACGAGGAATGTGGACAGCGTCGGCAGCATAAAGGAGACCGTGCTTCCGTGCGTGCTCGCGCTGGCGGTGTTGGGCGGGCTGATATATTTCGAGCCGGATCTCGGTACGTTGATCGTTCTTTGCGCCGTCTTCGTCACGGTCTATTTCGCGGGCGGAGCGAAGTTCCTGCACATCGCCGCTGTCGGTGCGTGCCTGCTCGCGGTCGGGGTCGCGGCGGTTGTGTTGGCGCCGTGGCGGGTGGAGCGCCTTGTGGCGTTCATGGACCCGTTCGAGAAGTCCGACAGCTCCGGTTACCAGGTAGTCCAGTCGCTCTATGCTCTGGGTTCCGGGGGAGTGCTCGGCGAGGGCTTTGCACAGGGCCAGCAGAAGCTCTTCTATCTCCCGTACCCGCATTCGGATTTTATCTTCGCCGTGGTCGGCGAGGAGCTCGGGCTGATCGGGACGATGGCCGTGCTTCTGGCGTTTGGCCTTCTGCTTTGGAGAGGCGCACGGGCGGCCCTGCTGGCCCCGGACCGTTTCGGGATGCTGCTCGGGATCGGGCTGATCACGGGGATCGTCGTGCAGGCGCTCTTTAATATAAGTGTCGTGATCTCGATCCTGCCTCCGAAGGGGATCCCGCTGCCGTTCATCTCGTACGGCGGATCGTCGATCCTTGTGACGCTTGTCTCGATCGGGATCCTTTTGAACATCTCGCAGTACGCCGGCTTCCTTTCGTTCGAGGACGGTCTCCACAGGACGCAAACGCCCAGAAAGGAGCGGAAGGGAAGGAAGCTCGCGAGGAAACGGCCGGTCAAAGGCCAGAACAAGGTGAAGATGGGCGCGTGACCCGTTTTCCGATCTTGAAATGAAGGTGATCATCGCAGCCGGAGGAACCGGCGGGCACATCTATCCGGGAATCGCGGTGGCGAAAGAGATCCTCTCGAGGGGCGGGAACGAGGTCCTGTTCGTCGGCGCCCGAGGCGGGATCGAAACCCGGATAGTGCCCGACAACGGATTCCGGATCGAGACTATCAGCAGCAAAGGGCTCAAAAGCGTGGGGCTCGCCGGCAAGCTGAAAGGGCTCGCGCTTCTGCCGAAGAGCTTCCTGGATTCGATCCGGATCATAAGGAAGTTCAGGCCGGACGTTGTGGTAGGCGCCGGCGGTTACGTTACGGGCCCTGTGCTTTTGATGGCGAGCTTCCTCAGGGTGCCGACGCTGGTGATGGATTCGAACGCGCTTCCCGGATTCACCAACCGCCAGCTCGCTCCGTTCGTGACCAAGGCGGCGCTGACGTTCGAAGAGGCGCTGCCGCACTTCGGAAAGAAGGGCATAGTCATAGGAAATCCCGTGAGGGAGGAGTTCTTTGAGATCGAGCCGCGTATTGCAGGCGAAAGATTGAACATACTTCTGTTCGGCGGATCGCAGGGCGCGCGCGGAATCAACAACGCGATGGTCGCCGCATTGCCGCATCTCGCCGATGTAAAGGGCCGCCTGAACATTACGCATCAGACCGGGACGTCCGATCTGGAGAACGTCAGGCGTGGCTATGCGAATGCCGGGTGGGACGAGGCGGTCGTGACGGAGTACATCAACGAGATCGTCGCGAACTTCCGCGACGCCGATCTTCTGATCACCCGCGCCGGCGCTACCACCTGCGCGGAGCTCGCGGCGGCCGGCCGGCCCGCGATAATGGTCCCCCTGCCGACGGCGGCGGACGACCACCAGCGAAAGAACGCCGAAGCGATGCAGGACGCCGGCGCGGCGAGAATGATCCTGCAGAAGGACCTAACCGGCGAAAGGCTTGCGGGAGAGATCAGGGAGCTTCTGGGAGACCGGCAGCGTCTGGCTCAGATGAGCGACGCAGCGAGAAAGCTCGCGAAACGCGACGCGGCGAAGGCGGCGGCGGAGTTGATAGAGCAGTTAGCGGTGAGCGGTGAGCAGTGAGCGGTGAGCAGTAAGCGGTGAGCAGTGAGCGGTGAGCGGTGAGCAGTGAGAGATGAGCAGACGTCTGTGGGGTTACTCAGGTTTGTACCGTACACCGATGGTCTTGATCTGTAAGGTGAATGCCCCGAAGGGGCTACGGATGGTAGCCCCGGGTTGAGCGAAGCGAAACCCGGGGTATAGGCAGGAAAACTCTTCCACGCCCTCGAGGGGCGGAGGAGCGGCGACAGATCGGTGAGCGGTGAGCAGTTAACGGTGAGCAGAGAGCAGTGAACAGTGAGCAGTGAGAGATGAGCAGACGTCTGTGGGGTTACTCAGGTTTGTAACGGACACCGATGGTCTTGATCTGTAAGGTGAATGCCCCGAAGGGGCTACGGATGGTAGCCCCGGGTGGAGCGAAGCGAAACCCGGGGTATAGGCAGGAAAAATCTTCCACGCCCTGGAGGGGCGGAGGAGCGACAACAGATCGGTGAGCGGTGAGCAGTTAGCGGTGAGCAGAGAGCAGTGAGCAGAGAGCAGGTGTCATGTATTCAAGAGCAGAAGACGACGTATATTTCCTGTCTCTTGTCTCTTGTCTCTTGTCTCCTGACTCCTGACTCCTGAATTCTTATGTTTCGTCACGTAAAAAACATACATTTCATAGGAATCGGCGGTATCGGGATGAGCGGAATCGCCGAGGTCCTCTCGAACCTGGGGTTCAATGTCTCCGGCTCCGACCTGAACCGCTCGAAGAACACCGAGCGGCTCGAGAAGGTCGTCGGAGTCACCGTCTTCGAAGGCCATTCCGCGGAGAACATAGGCGACGCGGAGGTCGTCGTCTATTCGTCCGCCGTAAAGCAGGACAATCCGGAGATCGTCGCCGCGCGAGAAAAAAAGATCCCGGTCATTCCCCGTGCAGAGATGCTCGCCGAGCTCATGACCTTGAAGCCCTACTCGGTGGCGGTTTCGGGATCGCACGGCAAGACCTCGACGACCTCGATGGTTGCCACTGTCCTGGGGCACGCGGGGATCGATCCGACGACCATCGTCGGCGGCGTAGTGGACACGCTCGGTTCGAACGCGAAGCTCGGAGATTCCGAATGGTTCGTGACGGAAGCCGACGAGAGCGACCGCTCGTTCCTTATGCTCTATCCGACGATCGCCGTCGTGACGAACATCGACCGCGAGCATATGGAATCATACGCGGGAATGGAAGACGTCTTTCAATGCTTCACGGACTTCGTCAACAAGGTGCCGTTCTACGGTGCGGCAGTCCTGTGCATGGACGACCCGCACGTGCAGTCGATCATCCCGAAGGTCACCCGGCGGATAGTCACTTACGGACTGAGCACGCAGGCGGACGTCTCCGCGAGAGAGATCTCTTTCAATGAGGATTTCGGATCCAGCTTTACCGTGATGAGCCGTCAGCAGGAGCTCGGCAGGATCGACCTTCCGGTGCCCGGCAGACACAACGTCTACAACGCGCTCGCCGCGGTCGCGGTCGCGCTCGAGCTCGACATCGAGTTCCCGAAGATCTCCGACGCGTTCGCGGAATTCAAGAACGCCGACCGCAGGTTCCAGTACAAGGGGACCGTCAACGATATCGCCGTCTTCGACGACTACGGGCATCACCCGACCGAGATCACCGCGACGCTCGAGGCCGCGAAGAACAGCGCCGGAGGCCGGCGGATCGTCGTTGTCTTCCAGCCGCATCGCTACACGAGGACCAAGGACCTTATGGAAGAGTTCGCGACCTCGTTCAACAACGCTGACAAGGTCTACCTGCTCGACATCTATCCGGCGAGCGAGGCGCCGATCGAGGGGATCACGGCGGAAGTGCTTGCCGACAAGATCGAAGGCTTCGGTCATCGCGGTGTGAATTACATAGGCGAGATCGGCACCGCCGCGGGATTGGTCTCCTCCGAACTGGAACCGAACGACCTTCTGATCACGCTCGGCGCGGGAAGCATCACGAAACTTTCCGACGAGATACTCGAACAACTCAGGAGCGCAAATGCCTAGAAAGACAACCAAGACAAGGACACGGCGCGCAAAGGCGGCGCCCCGGACGAGGAAAAAGACCGGCGGAAGCAAGCTTATAAATTTCGCGGTCCCGCTCTTCCTCGCCGCCTGCATACTCTTCTGCCTGGGGCTCTTGTTCTCAGCGGCGTTCCGCAGCGCGGCGTCGTCTGACTTCTTCCGCGTTCGTAATGTCGAGACGCTCGGAGCCGAGCGGGTCTCCTCGAAGAAGGTGGAGCAGATCGTCCGTGCCGAGGCTTTCAAGTCGGGCGTCTGGAGCACCGACCTGGGGGTCATCAGGGACGAGATCGAAAAACTGACATTCGTACGCCACGCGAGCGTTTCACGGGTGCTTCCCGACACCGTGCGCGTCACGATCGAGGAAAGGCGGCCCGTTGCGGTCGTCCGGATCGGCGAAGCCGACTACCTTGTCGACGAGGATGCGAAGGTGCTTGCGAAGATCACCAAAGACGTGAAGGGGCCGCTCCCTCCGTTCGTTATGACGGGATGGGACGCCGGCCGCAGCGAGGCCGCGGCGGCGATGAACCTCAAGCGGGTGGAGCTCTATGTCCGGCTTGTCGAAGAATGGCGGAAGTTCGGGCTCGCGAAACGGGTGCGTTCGCTCGACCTTTCGGACATCAAGGACCCGCAGGCAAAGGTCGAAGATTCGGGTGAGACCGTAACTATCTCTCTCGGCGAAGGCGACTACGCAGAAGGCCTGCAGAAAGGACTCGAAACGATCGCCGGCAAAGGCGGAAAGATCAAGTACGTGATCGCGCCGAACGATCCGAATCCCGTTGTCGGATACAGGAACTCCTGACCCGGAGGACCGGAAAGCTATGTTGAACCAGCAAGGACATGCAGTCGGATTGGACATCGGCACGAGCCGTGTGAGGTGCGTGATCGGCGAGCCGGCGGAGAACGGCAAGATGAACGTCGTCGGCATCGGCCAGGCGGAGTCGAAAGGCCTCCGCAGCGGGATCGTGACCACTGCGAAAGCCGTGGTCGAATCGATCTCCAAGGCCATCGACGAGGCCGAACGCGTGAGCGGACTCGAGATCCAGGCGGCGACGGTCAATCTCTCGGGGGAGCACCTGCAGGGCGAGAGCAAGAGCGGCGTCGTTGCGGTGGCGGGAGCAGGAAGGGAGATCAGCGACGACGACGTCGAACGCGCGATCGAGTCTGCGAGCGCGATGCAGCTTCCGGCTGGTTGGGAGATCGTCGACCGGCTTCCGCAGGAATTCATCATCGACGGCCAGGACGGGATCACCGAGCCGATAGGGATGCGCGGGTCGCGCCTCGAGGCGCTTGTCCACGTCGTGTCGAGCCCGAGCGCGGCAAGCCAGAACATCATCAAGGCGGTTAACAACGCAGGAATCGAGATCGAGCAGATGATCCTGGAGCCGCTCGCGGCATCGACCGGAACGCTTACCGACGACGACATGGAATACGGCTGCGCACTCGTGAATATGGGGTCCGAGATCACAAGCATGATGATCTTCGGACGCGGCGCGGTTCAGCATACGGCGGTTTTCCCGTTTGGCGGGATGCAGTTCACAAAGGATATCGCGACCGGCCTGCGGGTCTCGATCTCGGACGCGGAGAAGATCAAGAGGCGCCACGGCTGCGTCGCCGGCTTTCTTCTCACGGACGACGAAAGGAACGAGGCGATAGAGATCACTCCGGTCGGAAGAAGCGAGACAAGAGAGCTTTCGAAAGAGATCCTGTCCGATATTCTTCAGCCGAGGGCCGTAGAATTGCTTCAGTACATCGCTCAGGAAGTCGCAGGCTCCGGCCAGCAGATCTCGAGCGGCGTCATCCTCACCGGAGGAACGTCCTCGATCCGCGGAATGGTAGAGGTTGCGGAACAGGTCTTCGACGCCCCGACGCGTGTCGGATATCCGCGCGAAGATCTTCTCGGGGGGCTTCTCGACGGGCTTCATTCGCCCGAATGGTCTGTGGCTGTTGGGCTTGCGCTGACGTCCCTGAGATCGGGCGCGGGAAGCGGAAGCGGCTCCGGGCGGTCAGCCGGGAGAAAAGTGGCGGAATGGTTCGAAAATTTTCGCGGAAAGTTCAAATAAAGTTAATATTCGACTAGCTTTTTGACCGCTAATCGTTGTATGCTATGGGCCCATAGACACAACATATTGTTGATTCGGCCAAACCGCTCCAACTCTCACTAGCGCCACTAGTCTTACTCAAAATTTGAAACAGGAAAGCGACTAACATGAATACTGATGGTCTTAATATTGCCAATCGCAAGTTCGAAATTTTTCTTGACGATCCTCCGATCACGGGCGCGAAGATCAAGGTCATAGGAGTCGGCGGCGGCGGCGGAAACGCAGTCAACCGGATGATCGATGCAGGCGTGCAGAACGTCGAGTTCATCGTCGCGAATACGGACCTTCAGGCTCTGAACGATTCCAAGGCGCCGATCAAGATCCAGCTCGGAAGCCGCCTCACCCGCGGACTGGGTGCGGGCGCGGACCCGACCATCGGCCGCGAGGCAGCGATCGAGGATACGGAGAAGATAATGGACGTGCTCGAAGACTCCGACATGGTCTTCGTCACGACCGGGCTCGGCGGCGGCACGGGAACCGGAGCGGCTCCCGTCATCGCGGCGCTCGCGATCGAGATGGGCGCGCTCACTGTCGCGGTCGTGACCAAGCCGTTCGGCGTCGAAGGCAAGAAGAGGATGAGCCAGGCCGAGGAAGGCCTCGCGGAACTGCGCGGCTGCGTGGACACGATCATCACGATCCCGAACTCGAGGCTCAAGGAAGTCGAGGAGCAGGTGACGATCAAACAGGCTTTCCAGCGTGCCGACGATGTGCTGCTCCAGGCCGTGAAGGGCATCAGCGACCTGATCACCGTGCCGGGGATCATCAACCTCGACTTCGCCGACGTCAAATCGATCATGAAGGGAATGGGCGTCGCTCTGATGGGCATCGGCCACGGAAAAGGCGAAGGCGCGGCGATCCAGGCGATGAAGTCCGCGATCGATTCCAAGCTCCTTGAAGAGAATTCGATCAAGGGTGCTAAGGGAGCCTTGATCAATATCACCGGCTCCGAGAACATGCCGCTCAACGAGATCGAGCAGGCTATCGCGCTTGTTCACGACGAAGCTCACGAAGAGGCAAACATAATCTTCGGAACAGTTTACAGCGAAGATGACAACGACGAGGTCAAGATCACCGTCATTGCGACGGGGTTTGAGCACTCGGTCAAAAGCGTCGAACTGCCTTCGCCGGTTAAGACAGAGGTCCGGGCCGTCGGCCAGACATTCCAGCCTCAGCCCGGCCTGAAACCGAAGGACGAGCCGGTCAAGGAGGACCTGGACGTTCCGACGTTCATCAGGAGGCAGGCGGATTAGTCTCCGGAAGCGAATTGAGGCCGCCTGAAAAGGCGGCTTCATCTCTTTCAGCGCCCTGGCGTTTTGATTCTCAGAAATCGCGGCGGCATCAGTTGCCCCCGGCTTCAGCGGGGGGACGAGAGCGCCCACATATTATTTCGCCGGCTTCAGCCGGCAGAGAATCTAAGATGTCTTGTGATCCCCCCGCTGAAGCGGGGGAAAACTAATGGACGCTACTTCTTAGAACGACCGCTTAAGGAATAAGGGATTTTCCCTGGATGTTCTTTTCAGAAACGCCGTTCTGAATTCTCCCGTGCGAAAAAGCTCCCTGAAGGCGGCCACACTCCCGCTCCACGAACACCTTGGCAAAGAGTTGGCGCGTTTGTCCCCTACGTGCTCTCGGCCCGCGCGCATCGGCCGGAATTCTGCTATCGTATTTCCTGACCAACGTCCTCGCAGTGAATGACAGATGAACGAAAGCTCAAGACCCGTCATAGGGATCACTATGGGAGATCCCGCCGGCATCGGACCCGAGATAGTGCTCAAGTCCGTGATCGATCCGGAATTGGCGAAGGTTTGTGATCCGGTAGTGATCGGCGACCTGGAGTTTCTCCGCGAACAGGCGAGGAAGTTTGGCCTTCCTGTCACGCTGGAGGCTTTTGATCCGGACAAGCGGGAAGTATCCTCGAATTCGATAGCCGTCAGAGATCTGGCGAACGTCTTCGACGTCTCGATCTCGCCCGGGGTGGAATCTCCGGAGGCGGGCCGCGCCTCCGCCGAGTACATAATGGAAGGCGTCGAGCTCTGGAGGTCGGGCGTTGTCGAAGCTCTTTGCACCGCTCCGATCAACAAGGCGTCGCTGCATCTCGGAGGCTACGATTTTCCGGGCCACACAGAGTTTCTCGCGGACCTTACCAACACCCGAGAGTTCCGTATGAGCTTTATGTCGGGCGACCTGAGGGTGGTCCTTCTTTCGACCCATCTGCCGTTGAAGGAGGCGATAGGGAAGGTAAAGAAGGAAGCCTTGGTCGAGTTGATCCGTTTCACCGACCGCGAGCTTTCGAGACTCCTCGGCAGGAAGGTAAGCCTGGCCGTAGCCGGCCTCAATCCCCACGCTTCGGAAAACGGTTTGTTCGGTGATGAGGAGCAGGACGAGATCCAGCCGGCGGTCGAGGCGTGTCAGATGGTCCACGAGATCGACGTGAAAGGGCCGTTCTCGCCCGACACCGTTTTTCTGCGCTGTTACAAGGGAGAGTTTGACGGTGTGATCGCGTGCTACCACGACCAGGCGACGATCGCGGTAAAGTGCATTTCGTTCGGAAAAGGCGTAAATGTCACTCTAGGACTTCCGCTGATAAGAACTTCCGTGGACCACGGGACCGCGTTCGAGATCGCGGGAAAAGGAGAGGCCGACCACGCAAGTATGCTGGCCGCAGTCTCGATGGCGGCTGACCTCGTAAACATAAGCCGGGATTCGGCAGCAGTGGGCGAAGTTTGATAAACTGACACTACGTTTTAGCCGTTTACAAATGGATCAAGAGAAGGAAGATTCCTCCAAAAAGATTCTGATCGCCGACGACGACCCCGCGATTCTGCGTCTGGTCAAGGCGATCATCGAGAAGGAAGGCTTTGCCGCAGTTTCCGCAAGGGACGGCAAGGAGGCCTATCAGTGCCTTCAGACCGACGACAAGTTCGCGGCTGCGATCTTCGACGTCGTGATGCCGTACATTCAGGGCACCGAACTCGTGCGTTATATGCAGTCGGAGAAGCGTTTGATGAACATCCCCGTGATAATGATGACGGGCGAGCAGAACCCGAAATTCTCCTCGGACAGCTTTTCCGCCGGCGCGGTCGCATTTCTCCCGAAGCCTTTCACGTCTTCTCAGCTGCGGACGATGCTGAGGATGTTTATCTGAATCCTGCCGGCTGTATTTCTTCAGAATTCAAGATCGGATAGTGAAATGGCACCACCAAAAGACTTCCACGGCTGTCTGACGCCCGTAGAGTATCTGGAGAAGAACCGGCCTGAAAACTGGAATTTACAGCGGTACTAAAACGGGGATGGTTACAGGCAGAAATCCTCTACTTTTAAACTGTGTACTTTTTGGGGAAGCTTACGTCTCCTCCTTAGCGTACAATATGAGGCATAATACAAACTCGCGGGGTCCGGGCAGCCCGGACCTCCGAAAATGGCGGCGTAATCAGACAGGCTTTCTGTAAGCCTCCCCTAAAACAGTACCAGACATAAATACAGTTTTCGGTCACAATGGAGAACAACCAAGGAGACCGAGAATGAGGAAAAGCAGATTCAGTGAGAACCAGATCCTGAAGATCCTGAA
>JAGFIQ010000083.1 GCA_024103495.1 Aridibacter famidurans | reverse complement strand
CGGCTTGTCGCCCGCCGCCAGGCGGGACTGAGGACTGAGGACTGAGGACTGAGGACTGAGGACTGAGGACTGAGGACTGAGGAGCGTGTGTGAATACCGGATACCCGTCAAGCTCTTTTCTCAGTCCTCAGTCCTTTTCTCTCAGTCCTCCAAATGCTAGAACTTCCCGATCCAGACGCCCGCGCCCTGCATTATCATCTCGATCGAGACCGTGCCGACGTAGAGAGCGAGGATGCGGCCGGCGATCTCCGTGTAGCGTTCGATAAGGAACTCGCGTCGCGGACGTACGTAATCGTGCAGGGATTTCAGGATCAGCATTATCGCGATCGAGAGAACCATCGCCCCGAGCACTGCAAGCGCTGCGATCCAGAGTTCGTGACGCTTGCCGATGATAACGCTGGCGCTTATGGTTCCCGGCCCGATGAGGATCGGCATCGCTATCGCACCCGCCAGGTGGGACGATTCGCCTCGCAGGATCTCGACCGCTTTCGGGCCTCGAAAAACGAACTGAACGGCGATTAGAAGGAAGATCACGCCGCCGAAGATCTGGAAAGACGCGAATTCGGCCTGGATGATGCTTGAGAAAACGACGTCCCCGAGCGCCGTGAAGAATACGAATACCGCCAGCGCGATGAATCCCGCCTGGACCAATACCGTGCGAAACCGGGCAGGCTCCAGTTTCTCGACCACGTCGATCAGGTAGATGATGACCAGGAAGGGGTTGAGAAGAACGAGCAGGAGTGCGGACGAACGTACAATTTCGAGCATAACGCCGGCCGCTTCCCATACGGTTTGGGAACGGCCTTCGTTGATGATATCCAAGCACCCGGCACTTTCAAAACCAAGGCAGGATCATCGAACTCCGAAGCTGTATGCGCCCCAGAAGCTTTCCCAGTCAGCCTCGCCGCAGTCGGAAACGCACCGTTGCATAAAGACGAGATGCACCAGCCAAAGCCCTTCGCCGTTGATCCTCATCCGCACGCGGCCGTTTCTGTCGGTTCGCAGCTTCTGTTTGGCGGACGACCTGTTGCTTGCGAAAACCGTCCTGCCTGAGAGGGGCTTGCCGTCGAATTTGACCGTGAAAGAGAGTGTGCTGCCGACACGCTTAGAGTAGGGATTCTCGTCCGGCGTGATCTCAAGCTTGAGGCCCGCATCGCGGCCAAAGTTTTCATCCTGCACATCGCCGACCTGGACCAGCGACTTCAGATAGCGGCTGTAGCGTTCTTTGCCGGGCAAATCGGCCTCGCCGAGTCTCCTGCGCTCCACGATGATGTACTCCATTCCGTCTTCGCGTAGATACGCCTCGAACTCATCCGGTTCGAGCGTGATGTAAGCCCAGTCGCGATGCATCGCGAGGAGGTAGTTGCCGGGCTCGGACGCCGAGAACCTGTGAACAGGAGTCTGCCCGGAAGCGAGCGAGGATCGGACATCCGACGCCCCGCTACCGAAGAACAGCCTGAACATCGGTGTCATATCGGGTTGATACCCGCGCTCTTCCAGATCCTTCGAAAGCCCGTCGCCAACGTATAGGTGAACCGGCGTGCTCTCTTCCGGCTTCAGGAAGAACGAACCCGGCTCTAACCAATACTCGTGGGCGAACGCGTTCGCGGTGAATGCAATGATCGCGACTGAAATGAAAAGTGTTTTGGTTTTCATTTTGTGGATGGGCAACTATTTGTCTTTCGGTCCCCGCCTATCGGCGGTGACAAGTTGAAGATTATTGGACCTTCGAATGGCACTCAGTCCTCTGTCCTTTTCTCTCAGTCCTGGATCGGCGGGCGGGCGACAAGCTGAATCTTATCGGACAACGCTGGCGATAGGCTTAAGCATATCGGACCGTCGATCCGTCCTCAGTCCTCAGTCCTTTTCTCTCAGTCCTGGATCGGCGGGCGACAAGCTGAATCTCATCGGACAACGCTGGCGATAGGCTTAAGCATATCGGACCGTCGATCCGTCCTCAGTCCTCAGTCCTTTTCTCTCAGTCCTGAATTGGCGGGCGGGGACGCCCGCGGTCCAGTGTTAGGCCGATCTCCGCGCCGCAAGCGTGCCGGCGATCCAGGCCATCGGGATGTACGCAAGTACCAGGTCGAGCACGATGAACCACACAGGAGCGGGGATCATCGTCGCGGCCCAGATGCCCCCCAGTAAAGTCAGCACGCCGATAGCGAGCGCGAACTTCATCTTGTGGCTCGCGGCGATAAGGGCTGCGACATACGCGCCGACGAACGTCCCGAGCGCGTGGGCGAGGAACGGAAAGAGAAAATGGATCGGTTTCAGGAGATGGGCCGAGGCGGCAATGCTCTCGGCGTTCATCGGGTCCATGCCCTCGGGCGGTGAAACGATGGACCAGCTGACCATCACGATCCCCATATTGACGATCGAGCCGACGACTACACCTGCGATGAAGGCGATGAGATTTCGGACGACAGGACTCATAAGTTCCTCCTTTCGGGCGCCTCGCGCGATCCGGACAGTATCAGGGCGCCAAATTGATTCGGTTGAAGCGGGTGCGGTAATAATGGCGAATCGGAACCCCGAGCGCAAGCGAGGGGCGTAGCAGGAGACAGGAAACAGGAGACAGTAAACAGAAGACAGGCGACCGCGTAGCGGTCATATTCATTTAGCCGTGGGTAAGCCCGAAGGGCGCCACCCACGGTCGGCGCCCCCCGAATTCACCGAGCCGCGTAGCGGCGAAATGAAAGACAGGAGGCAGGAGACAGGAATCGGAACCCCGAGCGCAAGCGATGCTCATAACGATATGGTTTTCGAACGAGGCTGTCTCAAAAGGAACTCTTGTATCGCTTGATATTCGCGCCGAATGGTCTGACTTCCTGTAAACGGAAGATCAGTTGTCCCTTGCTTTAGCGGGGGGGGGGCAGAGGCCCCAAAGCGGAAAGGGGCTTCAGCCCCTCAACACAGCCGGCTAAAGCCGGCGATAGATCTCAGGGGGCACCTCTTGATCCCCCCGTTGAAACGGGGGGCAACTGATCGAGTTTCTTTCCAGAATTATCCTCACCCGGTTCGGGCAGGGGGGGGGCGCTGCTTTTGAGACAGCCCTTGTGGATGTCAGCCCCGGGGGAAGGGCCCAATTGATCTGCAGCCGCGTAGCCGCGGGACTGTTGTGCGTGGGGAATTTGCTTTTTTGACGCAGGAAGCGTTTTTCAGACGATGCGGGCGGGGACGCCCGCGGTCCGGCACCCGCGGTCCATTGCCCGCGGTCCGGCGAGAAGAAGCTAACGCTTCTCAGTACTCATCTCTCAGTACCCAGTACTCTGTATCTACTCCGCCAGCACCTGAGTGATCGTTTCTTTCTTGGGGAATCCGAATTTCTTGCCGTATTCGGCGGGCGAGAGCTGGGGGTCGCGCCAGGCGTCGAGGTGGCCGACCTGGTGGACGCACTGGATCGTGCACGTGGGAGCGCACCATTTTTCGGTGTGATATTCGCGGTGCATGTCCTCGTGCGTGTATTCGAGCAGAGGCGTGCCGGGAGTTCCCCGCTGTTGTGAGCACCAATGCACGAGGCCGTCCTCGCAGATGTACAGGTAGCGGGCGCCCGAGCGGCATCGCCATTCGTAAGCCTTCCCGTCGGCGAGATTGTCCTGGAACCAGTTCCAGCGAGCGTACGAGCGCGTGCCGAGCGACTTCACTTCCTTGTAGATCTCTTTCTCGCGCTCGCCGAGCGGTTTCAGAAGGCCGTCGCCGTCGTGTATCACGCCGACCGTCGAAGAAAATCCGAGCTCACGCGCGCGGCGGGCGATCGTCAGAGCGTCCTCGGGATTCTCGACCCCGCTTCCGAGCACGGAATTGATATTAACCTTGAACTTCGCGTGGTTCTTAAGGTTGACAAGCTTCGCGTCGAGGACCTTCAAGCTTTTCTTCGATACCTCGTCCGGGATCACGTTGTCGATCGAGATCTGGAGGTAATCGAGGCCCGCCTCGTTGAGCTTCTCGATCTTCTTCGGCTGGAAGTAGTAACCGTTCGAAATAAGCCCCGCGATCATCCCGTGATGCCTGATGCGGTCGATGATCTCGTAGATCTCCGGATGCATCATCGGCTCGCCGCCCGAGATGGTCACAACGGAAGTTCCGAACTCCGCAAGCTTGTCGATCCGGCCGAGCATCGTCTCGATCGGCACCGGATCTGAAGTCTTGTCGTACTCGTTGCAGTAGGTGCACGAGAGGTTACACCGCCGCATAGGCACGATGTGCACGAGCACGGGGTGCTTCGTGGACGCGAACGCGCGTACCGTGTGCTTTACTCCTCTTGTGAACCGGCTGAAGCCGCTTGCTTTCGGCATTATCGCTTGAAGAAGGACCGCTCCTCGCTAATTCTAAACCTGTAATTATAGGGGCTTGGAAGAGCCTTTTCAAACCAATGAAAAGGCCCCGGTAATGGATTCCGGGGCCTTATGAACCTTGATGCTCCGCCGTCAAACGTCGATCTTCTTGGCATCCGACGGCGGCCGCCACCGGAATATGTCTGCGTTCAGCCTGACGTCCTTCTTAATGTTGGAAAAGCTAAGTGTTGAAGTGTCATTGTTCTTTTCGGTGATCGATATTTTAAGAAGCATTCCTTGCTTGTCGATCACAAGTTCGATTGACTTGAACTTGCTCTCTACTTTCGGCTCCAGGCGCATGTGGTCCGCTTCAGTTCCTTCAACCTTAACGTCACCAAGCCAAACCGGGCGGTATTCGTCAGTCAGTTCCTTCTTCGATTTAGTGAGGAATGAGAGTGCATCCGATCCACCCGGTTTGTTCGATTTGTCGATACTGCCGTAGTAATACTGGTTGATTCCCTTCTTGTACATCCAGAAAGTGGACTTAACCACGAGGAGAACCTCCTCCGGATCTCGCCATTCAATGAACACATATGCCCGGCCGGCCTCAGCGGGAACATAGGACAATTTGCCGGTCTGATCCAGGGTCTTCAGTCTTAGCCCAGAATCTTTCTTTTCCCTTCGGAGGTCCGCCGTAAGTGTCCGAAGCGCGCTATTATGATCCTGCATACGCTCCAGGACGCCGATCGCGTAGCCTTGAGCAAATGCCCCCGAAGTACAAAAGAGCATCAGTACGAAAACGGAGAAGGCTCCTGAGCGAAAACGATTGGAGCTGGATTGCTTCATTTCTTTACCCCGAACGAGAGCTTCAATTTAAGGACGACTAACCCTTGATGATCTTGACGCTGCTCGGAAGCTTGACCTCGAAGACCTTGGTGTTGATCCTTACTTCATTCTTCTTCAGGTTCGAAAGGCGAACCGTTGTCAGGTCCTTGTTCAGCTCTATGACCTTCGCCTGGATCGGCATCCCGTCGCCGTCCACCCAGAGCTCGGCCGACTCGTACGACTGCTTCTTCTTCGGATAAAGCCCGAGGTGCCAGACCTGTGTCCCGTCGAGAGTCACCTTGCCCAGGTACTTGACGTCGTAAGTGTCCGTCAGCTCCTTCTTCGACATGCTCATGAACGAGAGCGCGCTGTTCGCCTGGGCGTTCTTCGAGCCCTGCGTCTTGCCTTTGATCGCCTGGTTCAGGCGGGGCCTGTAGAGCGTGTACTCGCCCTTGATCACGGACAAAACTTCCTCCGGCTCGCGCCAGTCGATACGAAGAGCGATGTCGCGGCCGCCTTTGTTCACATAGACCATCTCGCCGTCCTGAGTGGTCGTGATCTTGAGCTGCGTGTTGGTCTTCGCCATTCGGACGCTGCCCTTCATCGTTTCGAGCCAGTCCTTGTGCGCGTCCATCCTCTTGAGGATCTCGTTCAGCACCCCTTGGGCGCGGGTTTCCGCGACGGAAACCGTCCCAAAAATGAAGGCAAATATAACTGCGAATAAAAGCGTTCTGGAAAGCTTCTTCATATGTTTCTCCGGCCGCGCCTTCGTTTTTGCCGTTCGGCGCGAACAAATACGTTTACCATCCGGGCCGAATGCACGTCAATGCGAGCCGCGGCGCGGATCCGGGAGTTTTGCCCCGGCAGGATTTCGGATTTTTTCAACGGAAGAGAAGACGTCAGTCGTTTTTTACGGGCGCTTGGACGGCAGGCTTCGGCGGATCGGTTGCTCTCGTCTGTCCGTTGTCGAACCAGGACTTCGGAGAAAGGAATATGAAGGCGACGATCAGAAGGCACATCAGATCGTACTGCCAGGTGCCGCGGCGATAGTCCCAGAAAATTATTCGTTTCATCGCTCTTTGGTGCTGAGTACTGTGTGCTGAGAGATGAGTGATGAGTGATGGGTGATGAGTCAGGATATCGTTCGAGTTGAGCGTTAAGGCCGTTGTAGTTCTCATCTCTCACTACTCATCTCTCATCTCTCAGTACTCACTCCTCAACGATATGCCCATCGCGCATGTATATGATCCGGCTGCAGTGCCTCGCCGCTTCCGGGTTGTGCGTGATCATTATGATCGTCTGCCCGAAGCGCTGGTTCAGCTCGTTGAACATATCCAGCACGATCTCCGAATTCTCCGTGTCGAGGTTTCCCGTCGGCTCGTCCGCCAGGATTATAGCAGGGCTGTTGATGACCGCCCTTGCGAGAGCGACCCTCTGCTGTTCGCCGCCGGAGAGCTCGAGCGGCTTATTGTCCATCTTGTTTTCGAGCTTCAGAAGCTTCAGAGTCTCGCGGCGCTTCGCGGCATCGCCCTTCCCGTTTCCCTGGTGGATCCTTTCGGCCAGCTTCAGATTTCCGTCGGCGGTCAGCGTCGGAAAAAGATTGAACCTCTGGAAAACAAACCCGATCTTCCGCCGCCGTATGTCCGTGCGTTTCGCGTCGGAGATGTTCGAAATGTCCTCACCGTCTATAAGTATGCGGCCGCTGGTCGGCGAAAGCAGGCCGCCGAGAAGATGAAGCAGGGTCGACTTCCCGCACCCGGACTGGCCCATGATCGCCACGAACTCGCCCTTGTTCACGGAAAGCGACACGCCCCGAAGGGCGTGCGTTTCGACCTTGCCGACCTTGTATATTTTTACAAGATCTTCTGTTTCGAGAATTGGAGACATAAAAAGAAGTTATGAGTGCTGAGTGATGAGTACTGAGAAATGAGTTCTGAGAGATGAGTACTGAGTGAAGAGGTATTGCTCACCGCTCCCTCCCCACCGCTCACTACTCACGGCTCACCGCTTACTGCTCACTGCTCACTGCCCACCGCCTACTGCTCACTGCTCACTGCTCACCGCTTACTGCTCACTGCTCACTGTTCACTGTTTCCCCGCCTTGTCGCTGCCGCCCGGCTGAGTGCCGGTCTTGTTGAGTTCCTGAAGCTCCTTGTCGAGATCGAGCAACTCAAGGTTCCAGACGTTCTCAAGCACGAAGGCCCCGACAGGGAACTGATTTCCGATGATCACCTTCGTCGGCGTCTGGTACGTCACCCGCATCTTGTACTTCTCTTTCGGCCTGGTCAGCTCGACCTGGAGCGGAAGCCTGTAGTTTCCATTCTCCGTCAAATTGCCTTCTACGCCGTATACGATGTCGGATTCGATCTCGCCCTTCGAGTCAAAGATCTGCTGCCGGGCGAGTCTCACACCTCCGACACGGTCGAACCAGAAGCGGCGCTTGATCCTCAGCCTGCCGTCCTTCAACTCGTACTCGTCGAAAAGATAGTAGCCTCGCAGGACCCATCGAAGAGGCGATTTCTTCTTCGCGTTGATATCGAACTCTTCCTGCAGGATCGTGCTGATGGTGTACGTGAATTTCGACTCGTCGACAGGACGTACGAGCATCGCTTCCGTGAAATGCTGCGGCCTTAGGTTCGCGAATGCGTTCACGTTCCGCTTCATCTCCGAGCTGCCGTTGCTGAGTTCGTCGACTTTTTCCTGAAGGGACGAATAGTCGGCGGAGTTGGTCCCTTGAACGAACTTCTTGTACTTGCCGCTTCCGCCGTCCTGAAGAACTGCAACCTGGAAATTCGTGCCGTCCGACGCCATCTGCGCGACGTCGGTCTTGATGATCGGGACCTTCACCTTCAGAAGAATGCTGGCAGGCCTTTGAACAACGATCTCGCCGTCGGCCGTCTTGTATTTCTCGGCGATCCCAAGCTCGGCGAACGAATTGTCCTCGAACTTCAGATCGACCCGCGCGAACATCGAATCGACTTTCGCAAGGTTGTTGACCTGCGACACGAGTTCGGCTTCAGAGGCGTCAGCTGTCTCGAGCAGGGTCGCCCTCTCGATCTTGTCTTTGGGACTTATGCAGCCCGAAAAAAGCACGGCCGCCGCGATCATCGCGATCGCAATGTATCCCTTTCGGAATATGGGTGTGAACATCAGCCGCCTGTGATGTTCGCCTCCCTTGCCTTGTTGTCCTTCAAATCCCTTCACAACTCTCTTCCGAAGAGGCCGCCAAAGCCCTAAATCAAAGCGAAAATCTTACCACGAACCTTCGGGCACGTCCTAACACCGCCATCATTCCCGAAACGCAAAAACGCGGCACGAGGGGCATCTGCCGCATCGCGCCGCGCCCAATTTCCGAGTGTCCGATCAATAGCCTATTACCGAACGCGTAAGATAGTCCTGTAACGTGTAAGCGAACATTATCGCGAGCCAGAAAAATCCGGACACCACCGCCAGCCAGATAAGCCTCGACTGCCAGCGGACGTGCATAAAGAAGAGAACGACGAACGTCATCTTCGTGAACGCGATGGCCAGTGCTACCAGCGTGTTCGCGCCCGGAAAGAACATCCCGTCGAGGTCCTGCAGCGCGACCACGTAGGTGATCACCGTGGCGATAAAAAGGAACGCGAAAACCCCCAGATAGCCTGGAATGCCTATGTGCTGATGTTCACTCATAAACTAGTGTCCTCCTGCGAGGAAGTGCCTGCCCAGCAGATACAGGAGCGGGAACAGGAAGATCCATACGATATCGACGAAGTGCCAATAGAGTCCGGAGATCTCAACCGGGGAGTAGTAGTCGGCCGAAAAGGTGTTGCGCCAGGCCATCACAAGGAGCCAGAGCATTATCCCGAGCCCGATCACCATATGAAGCGCGTGCAGGCCGGTCATCACGAAATAGATCCAGAAGAAGATCTGCACCTTGCCTTTGACCTTTTCGGGATCGATCTCTCCATTGCTGAAGTAGCCGATCTTTTCGCTCTCGGTCAGATATCCTTCCTTCTGGGCCATCGTCACCAGTGCAATATCATCATCGGTGATCTGGAACTCGCCTCGTGGGTTGGGGTGAAGTTTCTCGCCCCCGTCCGCGCTCTCCGCAGCGTTTACACGTGTCTCGAACGGAAGCGCCAGCGACGCGGATTCGCCTTCCTTGGCTCCGTGCTCGCCCTCGGGCACGACCTTGTTCCACCCGTCGACCGGCACTAGCCCGTGATTGTACTTGTCGGTATACTCGATCGCCTTAACGCCCAGGAACACCGATCCGAAGATCATCGTCAGGATGATCATCACGACCTGCAGGTTCCGGTTCCCCTTCTGGGCATAGAACACGGCAAGAGCCATCGTCAGGCTGCTGACGATCAGGACGAGCGTGTTGAGCCAGCCCCAGAACGCGTCAAGGTGGTTACTGCCGGCGGCGAACGCCATCGGGAACCGCGAACGGAACACGAGGTACGCCGTGAACAGCCCTCCGAAGAACATTATTTCCTGCGCGAGGAACGTCCACATCCCGATGGTCACGGAGTCCATCTGCTGCTTCATGTCGTCAAACTGGTGCTGCAGCCCCGGAGGATGATAATGATCGTCGTGTTTGTCGTCGTGTGTCATTTTGAAGCCAAGTACCGAGTACTGAGGACTGAGTACTGAGTTAAATGTTCAACGTCTAAGTTTCAAAGTTCAGGTTTATACGTCAGTTCCGGAAAGTACCTTGTAAACCGGTTGATACCGTTAGCCGCATACGCCTTTAAACGGGAGCCTACAAGCCAACGCGAAACAGCTTGCTGCATACGATCCCACGCACAAGTGCGTGGGCTAAACGGCTCACTGCTCACTGCTCACCGCTCACGCGGTCGGCGAGACCCTCGACTCCCTTCTCGCCTCGTCAATATCGAGCCCGCTGTCCTCGCCGAAGCTGTATGCTTCCCACGTCACCACCGGCGTTTTCTCAAAGTTGAACGTGGGCGGCGGCGAAGCGGTCCTCCATTCGAGGCCCGGAAGCAGCCACGGGTTCGGACCGGCGCTCTTGCCGTTGATCAGGGAACCTACAAGATAGATCACCGGCAGGATCATCCCGATACCCAACACCGAAGCGCCGGCTGTCGAGAAAATGTTGAGCACCTGGAACTCTTCCGGATACGCGGCGTACCTGCGGGGCATTCCCTGGTAGCCGAGAATGAACTGCGGGAAAAAGGTCAGGTTGAACCCGATAAAGACGAGCATCGCGGAGATCCTTCCCCAGAATTCCGAATACATCTTGCCCGTCATCTTCGGCCACCAGTAGTGGATCCCGCCGAGATATCCGAGCACCGTGCCGCCGACCATCACGTAATGGAAGTGGGCGACGACGAAGTAAGTGTCGGTCACGTGGACCGTGAGGCCTACCGATCCGAGGAAAAGGCCGGTCAATCCGCCGATCAGGAACAGGCCCAGGAATCCGATCGCGTAGAGCATCGGTGTGTCGTACGAGATCGAGCCTTTGTACATCGTCGCGGTCCAGTTGAACACCTTGATCGCCGACGGGACGGCAACGACCATCGTCAGGAACGAGAACACGAGTCCGGCATAGATCGACTGGCCGCTGACGAACATGTGGTGGCCCCAGACGAGGAACCCGAAGACCGCGATCGCGATGCTCGAGAACGCGATGAACTCGTACCCGAAGATCTTCTTTCTTGAGAAGTTCGAAATGAGTTCGCTGATCACGCCCATCGAAGGCAGGATCATGATGTAAACAGCCGGGTGTGAGTAGAACCAGAAAAGGTGCTGGAACAGGATCGGATCGCCGCCGAGCGCAGGATCGAAGATGCCGGTCTGCGTCAGCCTCTCGACCGCGAGCAGAAGGATCGTGATCGCGACGACCGGCGTGCCGAGGATCATCACAAGGCTTGTAGCGTAATGCGCCCAGACAAAGAGCGGAAGCCTGAACCAGGTCATCCCCGGAGCACGCATCGTGTGCGTAGTGACGATGAAGTTAAGACCGGTCAGAATGGACGAGAATCCGTTGATAAAGACCCCGAGCCCGACCAGCATCACGAAGCTGTTCGAGAAGGTCGTCGAATACGGCGTGTAGAACGTCCAGCCGGTGTCGACCCCGCCCTGCATCAGCGCGAACAGCGTCAACCCGCCGCCGACCCAGTAAATGTAGAGGCTGAGAAGGTTGATCCTGGGAAACGCAAGGTCCTTTGCCCCGATCATTATCGGCAGAAGGAAGTTGCCGAGCACAGCAGGTATCGCCGGGATCAGGTAAAAGAACACCATTATCACGCCGTGCTGCGTGAAGACCTTGTTGTACGATCCGGACTCGAGAAGGTCGCTCGCCGGCGTCAGAAGCTCGAGCCTGATCAGGCCCGCGTATATTCCGCCGAGCACGAAGAACACCGAAACGCTGATAAGGTACATTATCGCGATCCGCTTGTGGTCCTTCGTCAGAAGCCAGGACTTGATGCTGAATCCGTTGGTGAGGTAGTTCACTTGCTCCTCGCCCTTGTCTTCCCCGGTATTGATCGAATCTACGTTTTCCATAACTACTTACCTGCTCCCGCCGCGTTCGCCGGCGCGGCCGTTGTTCCGTCTGCTGCGGGGGTCATCGGAGCGGCAGTCGTACCCGACTGCCCGCTAAGCGACTTGATATAGGCGACAAGGGCGACAAGCTGCTCTTCGGTCACCTGGCCTTTGAAGGTCGGCATTATCGGCTGATATCCCTCGACCACCTGGCCCGCGGGATTCAGGATCGAATTCCTGATGTACTCCTCGTCGGCAATGACCGTCTGGCCCCCGACAAGCTTCACTTCCTTTCCGAAAATGCCTTCTAGTATCGCGCCGCGCTGGTTCTGACCTCCGGCGTGGCACGAAGCGCAACCGAGCTTGTTCGTGAAGAGGTCCTGTCCCTGCTGGACCGGCGTTTGGTTCGAAAGATTTCCGCTGAGCCAGTTGTCGAAGTCCCTCTGCTCCATCACATAGACCCACCCGCCCATTCCGGCGTGGTTCAGGCCGCAATACTCGGCGCAGAACAACCTGTACTTGCCCGGCTTCGTCGCCTCGAACCAAAGGCTTGTGTATCGGCCCGGCACCACGTCCGCCTTTGTGCGGAAGGCGGGTATGTAGAAATCGTGGAGCACGTCCTCCGTGGTCATCGTCAGCTTCACTTTTCGCCCGACCGGGACGTGCAGTTCATTGATCTCGCGCTGCCCGGTTCCGTGCTGGACCTTCCACATCCATTGCTTGCCCACGACGAAGATCTCCATCGTGTCCTCGGGGATCGTGTATTGGTTGTAATACACGATCGCGCCTCCCAGGAAGATCGTCATCGATATCACGAACGGCACGAACGACCAGAACAGCTCGAGGGGGATCGAACCATGGATCTCCGGAGGCGTGGCGAATTTCTCCCTTTCGCGGTACTTGATGAAGAAATAGAAGACCGCCGCGACGACGATGATCGCGAAGAAGGCGCTCACGGCGATCAGGTAGAAGTAAAGCGCATCCACCTCCCACGCGAACGAGGAAGCTCCCTCCGGAAATAGTGGTACCCAGGATGTGTCTTGCATATCGTGTTTCAGTCAGACCGCTTCTGCGGCCGTCCGTTCTCAATTCCGGACCGCGTCAGCCCGGCCATAAGATCAGCTTTCCGCCTTCTTCGCCTTTCCCCGCCTCCAGAAGACGAAGAACATCGCTCCAAGCCCCACGAGGGTCCCGACGGCGAACAGCCTCAAAATATTCAGGATCGCGAACCCGTACTTCCCGGTGGACGGATCGTAATGAAAACAATAGAGATAGAGCTGTTCAGCGGGATTGCCGATCCGGTTCTCCGAAGACTCCATGATCGAGAACTTCAGGTCCATCGGCGAGTAATCGATCCCGTAAAGGTATCTCGAGAGTTTGCCCTCCGGAGTCGCGACCATGATCCCGCCGGCGTGCGCGAACTGGTTCGTGCGCTCGTCGAACGTGTAGTTGAATCCGACCGCCTGCGTGACCTTGTCGATCTCCGCCTGCTCGCCCGTAAGGAAGTGCCATCCGGCCTCGGTTCCGGGCCGGTTGTAGCGCTCCATGTAGCCCTTCTTCTTGTTCTTCGCCAGGTCCGCCTTGCGGTTCTCCCTGGCGTCGAAGCTGATCGCGACCACGTCGTACTCTTTTCCGGCGCTGAAGTTGATGCCTTTCAGCGATCCCGTCAGCCCGTTGAGCACCTCGTTGCACAACATAGGGCATTCGTAATAGACGAGCGCCAGGATCACCGGCCTGTCCTTCTCGAAGTACTTACCGAGCGTCACTTCTTCGCCGTTCTCGTCCTTGAATCTCGCATCGAGCGGGATCTGCCCGCCGAGATTCTGCTCGATACCGACGGCTCTCAGCGGCGCCGGAATACCGTTCGAAGTCGTTTGTCCCGGCTCGTACTTCCTCGGTGAGTAGAGCGGCGACTGGTAGTGCTCCGGCTTCTGCGCCGGCGCCCGGAAAGCGAACGCCGCCGTCAGCATTGAAACCATCAAGAGCTTCAGCCCGATACTGCTAAAAACTGCTGAATTCTTACTCATCAGATCACCTGAATCCTTGTTCTTACGGGGTCCTACCTTCTTACCTCGGACGGCAGACGTCCCGCGCTCGAGGCCGAATAGAAGGTCCCGGCTTCCTTGACGGCGGCCTTGCTCTCTTCCTCGGTCCTCGCTTTGATCATCCCGTCGTTAAGGACCTTCTCTTTCGCCGCCTCGATAGAAAGGTTCACGACCGTCCCGGTCTGGGGGTCCTTCTGCCCGTTCTCCCACTCGTCCTGCCACTGTTTCAGAAGCTCGCGGTACTCTGCCTGCGGCTCCCTCAGCTCGAGGTTCACGCGTCCGTTCGGCGAATCGACCCCGAAACCGGGAGCCGACTGCAGGCGAGGTTCGGGCGGAAGGCGGCCTTCCTTGTCGAGCGCCATCGGAAGCCTCCGCTCATCGTCCGAGGCCTTCCACTGCGGCTCGAGCACCCAGTACTGGAAAAGCCACATAAGCCCGAACGTGATGACAATCAGAAGGAACAGCCCTCCCGTGAAGTAGAGGATCAGACGGGCATCGATCGTGTTCTCTTCGTAGCCTCTGGAAGCGTCGACAATGATTTCTTTGTGCTCTGCCATAATCAGTTACTCTGGCACGCTAAGTCCTTTATCTTCAGCCTAATGTCCCTTCCCGTGCTTGATCGCGTTCTGGAACATCGGGTCGTTGAAGGGTACGATCGGCCTGCGCTTCAGCTCGCGAACGAACCACCAGAACCACACGCCACCGATACCGATCGGTGCGACGACATCCCAGATCGAGACGCGGAACGGCACCTCAAGCAAGTGCTGCGAAACCTCACCCACCATCGGGCTCGGGCCGATGATGTAGAACATATCCAGCAGCCTCATAAAGAGAATGAAGATCGCGAGCGCCGCCAGCCATTTCGCCTTCCGCTTGAAGTCCTGCATCAGCAGGATCAGGAACGGAAATGCGAAGTGGAAAAAGATAAGCGTCAGCCCGATCGCACCCCAGGTGCCTTTCGAACGGACGAGGTAAAAGGGCGTTTCTTCGGTCAGGTTGCCGGACCAGATGATCAGGTACTGCGAGAAATTGAAGTACGCCCATACCATCACGAGCGCCAGCATCAGTTTGCCGATGTCGTGGAAATGCCGCTTTCCGATCACCTCGTCCAAAGGCGAACGCGTCGAAAGATGCGCCAGCACCGCGACCGAGAAGCAGAAGCAGCTGAGCGCCCAGCCCGCGACGAACAGGAATCCCCAGATCGTCGAGAACCAGTGCGGTTCGAGCGTCATCATCCAGTCGACCGAAAGGAACGTGACGAGCATTACATAAAGGACGATCCCGGGCCCCGAGACCTTCGTGGCCATCCCGAGCAGTTCGCCCGCCCTTTCCGGCGTCTCGGCCTTGTCCTGCTGAAGCGACCATTTGTTCAGGAAGTGCGCCATCAGGTAAAGGATCACGAAATAGAGGACCGCGCGAACGATCCACCACGTCGGCTCCATATACCAGCCGCGCCATTCGATCGCCTTGTCCGTTCCGGCAAGCGCAAGGTTCGCCCAGTCGTAAAGCGTGTAGATACCGAAGATGATCGGGAGGAACAGCACGAAGAGCACCGGAATGGTCCTCGAACACGCTTCCGCGACCCTTCGGATGACGACTCCCCACGCGCCTCCCGTCACAAACTGCAGGAGAAGTATGCCGAGCCCGCCGAATCCTATGCCGGCCCAGAATATGAACCCGAGGAGCCATCCCCGCAGTGCCAGTTCAGGCTGGAGGAACATCCCCGCCAGAGAAGCGAGAATGCCTATCCCGCCGATCCCAAGAGCGGCTGTCTGCAGGCGGTTCAAAGAATCCGGGGCTTGATACGTGTCACTCATTATTGGTTCGCACCTCCGTTCCCGGCCGTATTCGCCGCCGGTCCGTTGGTGTTCTGTGCTTCGCTGTTCGTGTTCGCGTCTAAGGCCGTTTGCTGTGCTCCGCCCTCGCTACCGAATCCCTGGGGGTTCTGGCTCGCCTGAAGCGCGCGTATGTAGGCGACGATCGCCCAGCGGTCCGCCGGCGGGATCTGCGAGGCGTAGCTGTTCATACGGCCCCAGCCGTTGGTCATCACGTCGAAGAAGTGTCCGACAGGAGCGTTACGCAGGCGGTCGTCGTGATAGGTCGGCGGCCGTGGAAATCCCCTGCGGACCACCATTCCGTCGGCATTTCCCAACGGGCCGTGGCAGACGATGCAGAAGATCTTGTAACGCTGCTCCCCGCGGTCGAGGACCTCTTTCGTGACCGGCATCGGGATGTAATCGATGTCGTTCGGAAAGCTGGACACAAGCGTGTTGCCGGACGGATCGGTCGTCGTCTCGATCTGGATGTTCGGGTCGGCGTCGGGCCGTTTCCCGGTGTAGAAGACCTTGTCCTCTCTCAGTTGTCCGCGCGCGACCGTGCCTTCGGGCAGGTCCCGCATTCCCTTGCCGTCGGCGAAGAAATCGCTCTGTTTGTAGGGCTTAAGCCGCGGCTGATCCTGCATGTCGTAGCGACACGCGGAAGCGAAGGCAAAGGTAAAAAGTAAAAGGGCAAAAACCAGGCTCTTTTTCATACTTTTTCCTTTTTCCTTCTTACTTTTTACTTGTCCGAGGTTATTCATCGACAATGAACACCTCCTGAGCGTCAAGGCTTTCCATGAACTCTTTGGTTTCCGGATAATCGAAACGCGGGTCCGCGCTTTCGATCAGCAGGAAGAACTTCTCGCGGCTGGCGAGATTGAATCTCGGCACGTTGAAGACGGGGTGATACGGTTTGGGCAGCCCGTTCAGAAGAAGCATCCCGAAGACAGCAGTGAACGACGCCAAAAGGATCGTAAGTTCGTACATCGGCGGGACGAAAGCCGGAAGGCTGAAGTGCGGCCGACCGCCGACGATGATCGGGTAGTCGATCACGTGGGTGTAGTACTGCAGCCCCAGACCGAGCAAAAGCCCGGTGATCCCTCCGCCGAAGACGAGGTACGAGAGTATCGATCTCTTGATCCCAAGCGCCTCGTCCATTTCGTGGATCGGGAAAGGCGAGAAGGCGTCCGTCTTGGTGTAGCCCGCGTCGCGGACCTTTTCCGCCGCCTCGACCAGCTCGGTGGACGAATCGAACTCCGCCATCAAACCGTAGATATTGTCTTTCATAAGCCTTATCCGGGGCGGCTTAATCACCGCCAAGACCTAGTTCCGTAGCCTGAACCTAGTGCTCTTCTCCCTTGCGCTTGACCTCTGCCTGCGGAAGCAGCGTGCGGACCTCGAAGATCGAGATCACCGGCAGCATCCTCACGAACAGGAAGATCAGCGCGAAGAAGAATCCGATCGTGCCGATGTACATCGTCCAGTCGAATATCGTCGGCGAGTACATTCCCCACGAGCTCGGGAGGAAGTCGCGCTGGAGGCTCGTGATGATGATCACGAAGCGCTCGAGCCACATACCTATGCTGACGACGATGGAGATGATGAACAGCCAGAAGGGGCTCTCGCGGAACCGCTTGAACCAGAGGAACTGGATCGAGATGCCGTTACACAGGATCAGAAGCCAGTACGACCACCAGTACGGGCCTTCGAACATACGGTTGTACATCATGAAGACCTCGTATTCCGCCGCGCTGTACCACGCGAAGAAAGCCTCCATCGCATAGCCGTAGCAGACGATCAGGCCCGTCGCGAGCATCACCTTGCCCATATAGATAAGGTGGGTGTCCGTGATCAGGTCCTTCATGTTGTACCAGACCCTCAGCGGGATGGTCAGGATCAGCACCATCGCGAATCCGGCGAAGATCGCGCCCGCCACAAAGTAAGGCGGGAAGATCGTCGCGTGCCATCCGGGCAGCTGCGCCACCGAGAAGTCGAGGGATACGATCGAGTGGACGGAAAGCACGAGGGGGGTCGAGAGTCCTGCGAGCAGAAGATACGCGATCTCGTACCTGTGCCAGTGCCTCGCCGAGCCGCGCCAGCCCCACGAAAGAAGTCCGTAAGCGTACTTGAACCACTTGTTCTTCGCCCGGTCGCGAAGCGTCGCGATGTCGGGGATCAACCCCACGTACCAGAACAGAAGCGAGACAGTGGCGTACGTCGAAACCGCGAAGACGTCCCACATCAGGGGGCTTCTGAACTGCGGCCACATTCCCATCGTGTTCGGGTACGGCAGAAGCCAGTACGCAAGCCACGGGCGCCCGGTGTGGAGGATCGGGAACAGCCCCGCACAGGCGACGGCGAACAGCGTCATCGCCTCCGCGAAACGGTTTATCGACGTCCTCCACTTCTGATTGAGAAGCAGAAGGATCGCCGAGATCAGCGTTCCGGCGTGGCCGATACCGATCCACCAGACGAAGTTGATGATCGGGAACGCCCAGCCCACGGGCTGGTTGTTCGCCCAGATACCGACGCCGTTCGTCACCAGGTAAAGCGTGGTGAACAAAAGCAGCTGCGCGACCATGAACGAGATGCCGAAGCCTATGAACCAGCCGAAAGGCGTCCGTTTCTTCAGCGTGATGTCGCTTATCTTGTCGGTGACCGTCCCGTAATCGTGGTCGCCTTCGACCATCGGCGGATTGATCTTCCTTACAATGTCGTTTACATCCTGCATAGCTTTCAAAGCCGGGTATGGGTCCGTGCGCCCAGACTAGTGAGCCTCGCCCGCGCCCTCCTTTTTCTCGGGAGCCGCGTAGTCGGGCATCGCCTTGTTCTGGTTCTTCAGACCCGCAAGATATGTCGTTCTGGGCTGAGTGTTTAGCTCGTGATTGAGAAGACCGTAGTTCCTGTGGTCTTTCTTCGATTTCGCGATCTTGCTTTCCTGGTCGTGCGCGTTGCCGAAGACGATCGCGTCGGCGGGACACACGGACTGGCAGGCCGTCACGACCTCGCCGTCGCGGATCTCGCGGCCTTCGCGTTCGGCCTCGATCCTCGCGTGCGAGATGCGCTGGGTGCAGTATGTGCATTTCTCCATCACACCGCGGCTGCGGATCGAGACCTCGGGGTTCCGCATAAGCTTGTACTGCGGGGTGTCCCAGTCCTGATACAGGAAGAAGTTGAACCTCCTGACCTTGTACGGGCAGTTGTTCGAGCAGTACCTGGTACCGACGCAGCGGTTGTAGACCATGTCGTTGAGACCTTCGGCGCTGTGGACGGTCGCATGGACCGGGCAGACGACCTCGCACGGTGCCTGCTCGCACTGCTGGCAAAGAACGGGCTGGAAGTGCGGACCCTCGGGATTGCTTACGTCGTCGCCCCTGTAATACGCGTCGATGCGCATCCAGTGCATCTCGCGGCTGCGCTCGACCTGCTCCTTGCCGACGACGGGGATGTTGTTCTCCGACTGGCAGGCGATCACGCAGGCGTTGCAGCCGACGCACGAGTTCAGGTCGATCGTCATCGCCCACTTGTGGTGCTTGGCATAGACGTCGCCGAATTCGTCGCCGTACATCGACTTGTCATACTCCTCTTCCATCGGGTGGAACTCTTCTTTGAGGTGCTCCTCGTACTCGTCCATCGTCCAGTTTCGGAGGATGTCGCGCCCGCCGAGCATCTTCGTGCCCTCGATGTTGAAGTGGATCTGCGTTGAAGCGACCTGCGTCTGTTCGCCCGTGCGCACGATGTCGCCCTTGCCGAACCACATCGCAGAGGACTTGACCACATCGTAGGCGTTGTAGCCGATGTCGTTGCCGACCTTTCCGGCGCGTTTTCGGCCGTATCCGAGGAACAGCGTGATCACGTCATCGGGCTGTCCGGGAGCGATCCACGCCGGGACCGGGCCCTCGATCTTCGAGCCTTCGAATGTGACCTCGATGATGTCCGAGGACATATTTCCGCCCTTGGTGTTGATAAACGCCCTTCCGAGCTCGCCGCCGGCGAAATCCTTGTAAGCTTTGTTCTGGTTGATCCCGAGCCTCTGAGCCGTGTTCGGGCTGATCAGCGCGACGTTCTCCCAGGTGACCTTGTTCAGAGGGTTCGGAAGCTCCTGAAGCCATCCGTTGTTCGTGAACCTTCCGTCGTAAACGCACGGATCCGGAAGCACCGTGAACTCGAGCGCGCCCTCGCCCGCGGGAGCCGCGGCGATGTTCGCTATGAATCCCGTGTTGACCGAAACAGACTTGGTCTGCGCCTGCGTCCCCGGAACGAAGCCGTCGTGGACGGCCTTGCGCCAGCGGTCTTCGAATGTCTGCGGGGCGGCTGAAGAAGTTGGCTGAGTTGACGGAGTTTGCTGAGTTGACGGCGTTGACTGAGTTTGCTGAGTTGACGGAGTTTCCTGAGTTGACGGAGTTGGCTGAGTTTCCTGAGTCGTTGAATCGGTACCGTTTGCTGCGGCGGCCTGCGCCGCGGGAGCTTCGGCAGGAGTTGCGGCCGGTGAGGCCGCGGGAGCGGCGGCGACTGCCGGCGGAGCGCCAGTCATTCCCTGCGCCTGCCAGTACTCCTGGACGATCTGCATTGAGTTCTTCTCGAAGTTCTCGCGGAAGCAGAGCTGGACGACTTCCGAAACACTCTTGCTTTCGTACAGCGGAGCGATCAAAGGCTGCGCGATCGTCACTGTCCCGTTGTAGGCGCGGACATCCTGCCAGGTCTCGAGATAATGAGTGGCGGAAACGTGCCAGTGGCAAAGCGCGCCCGTTTCGTCAAAATGCTCGCCGACGTGAACACGGAAGGGCACGTTCTCGAGCCGTTCCTGCGTGAACTTGAGGTCCGAAGGCGTGTTGTAGGCCGGATTTCCTCCGAGCATCACGAGAACCTTCACGCGCTTCTCGTCGATGTCCTTTACAAGCTCCGCAAGCTGTTCGCGCTGAAGCTTGTCGGTGTTCGGTGAAAGCGGCTCGATGTAATCGACCGTCTGGCCGACCGCGCCGAGCGCCTCGTTCATCGCGAACGCGAGGGCGTGCACCGCCGCCGGCTGGTTGCGGCCGGCGACGACGAGCGAAGAACCCTTGTGCGCCACAAGGTCTTTCGCCATCTCGCGGACCCAGGTGGTGACGTTCTCCGGCAGGCCCGTCGACGAAGCCGCGCTGACCCCCATCTCGGCAGCGGCGGCCTTCGCCGCCTCGACGATCTGGCTGGGCTTGAGCGCGATCCTGTGATCGGCCTTCGCACCGGTCAAAGAAAGAGTCGTCTCCATGGAATAGAGCCGGTTGATCTCCTTCTTCTCCTCGGAGACCGCGCGGCCCTTCGAGAAATCCTTTATGTAGCGGACGTTGAAACCGGAGAAGATATCGGAGTCGATCGAGAGGATGCGATCGGCCTTGTCGAACTTGTAAACCGGCTGAGCCGCCGAACCGAACGCCATCTTCGAGCCTTCGATCGAGTTGTCGTCGTTGACCGGCTCGTACTGTATCCACTTGGCGTTCGGAAGCTCCTGGAGGAGCCTGTTGAACTGGTCGATCTGCGACGGCGACGTGACCGTCTCGGTCAGGAAGCGGACCCCTTCGCCTCCGTTGGCGCGGGTTTCCTCGATCTTGCCTCGGAGTTCGGTGAAGAACGCCTGCCAGGTCTTGGGAACGCCCCGATAAAGGATCTCCTTAGAGCGGTCCGGATCGTACAGTCCAAGGATCGATGCCTGCACCCTGACATCGGTCGCGCCGAGGCTGCCGGGGTGGTCCGGATTGCCCTCGACCTTGGTCGGACGGCCCTCGTGCGAACGGGCTAGAACCCCTGTCGCGATACCGCCGAGAGACATCGCGGTCGCGTAGAAAAGTGGCTTTCCGGGAACCAACCCCTCGGGCTGGTTGACGTACGGAACGATCTTCTCCGCCGGCTGGATGACGCATCCGCTGAGACCCGCAAGTGCCAGCGATGCGCCCATCACTTTAACGAAGTTCCTGCGGCTTAACGTGCTGTCCCATTCCTCGGCTTGCGCCGGGTACTCTTCTTTGACGAAGTTCTCGAACTCCGGAGCGTCGACAAACTCTTCGACGCTTCGCCAGTATTCCTTTCCGCTCGTGGAGAGGATCTTTTCCTTCAGTGACGCAAAGTTAGTTGTACTGTCTTTGCTTGGCATTTCGTTTCTGGTTCCCTCGAGTTTTTATCTTGCCGGCCGTCCGCCGGCTTTCGCGCTCCTCGCGCGGAGCGACTTCGTTCCAGGCGGCCAAGGGGCCGCCGCACGGCCTATCGGTGACACGTCGAGCAGCTCGTAAGGAGCTCGCGGCTCCTGAGCTTGTACTCCTTGCCGAGCTCCGTCCTCTGCTCGGCGGTCAGGTTGCCGTCCTTCCAGTCCATGTTGTAGATCTCCGATTTAGGCCGGATGAAAGCTTCCGGATTCCTGTGACAAGAAAGGCACCATTCCATCTGCAGGGTGTTTTCCTGATAAACGGCGGGCATATTGTCGATCTGGCCGTGGCAGGTCGAGCATCCGACGCCCTTCGCGACGTGGATGCTGTGGTTGAAGTACGCGAATTCGGGCAGGTCGTGGACCCTTTCCCAAAGGATCGGAGTGTTCTCGCGGAAGCTCGACTGAACCGGCTCAAGGTAGGGCGAGTCCGCCCAGAGCTGGTTGTGGCAATTCATACACGTCTGGGTCGGAGGCATCCCCGCCGAAGCGGCGGTCTCGACCGAGGTGTGGCAGTAGCGGCAGTCGATCCCGTCGTCGCCGACGTGGTGCTTGTGAGAGAACTGCACGGGCTGCGGTCGTTCAAGATACCTGTTCGTCAGGTAAGAAGAACGTGCGATCTGGGTGTAGGCGAAGAAGACCAGTCCTCCCAGAACAACGACCGCGACCATGCTCGCTTTGGCGACGTGATTCGCTCCGCGATGAAATAGTTGAGCCATCGAATTTTTCTCGTAAAACCTTTGGTACCAAGAAGCTAGAGCTATACCCCGATCCTGCCCGGGAAGGCGGGATCCGGTGGGGAAAAGCCTGCTTTTTTGTGTTGATTAAGACCTAACGTTAAAGCTTAACCTACGATTCTACTCAAACTTTAAAATTCCGCAAATTAGCAACACGAAAATAATGCCTCCGGGGATATTGTGCAAGTTTTCACAAAATAAGCAGGACTGATAACCCTTATTATCTGCGGTTCTTTTCGGTTTTTCGCTTGTGTTGGGGAGCTTCAGAAGTTCGGCGCTACGCCGCTTTTCCAACGCCGCCGCCGGCAAGAAGCGCGACGCCAATCGCGCCCGCATTCGCCCCGAGCTCACCCTCGGCGATCGCTACCGTTTCAAAGCTGGGAGCGAAGCTCAGTTCCCTCGCCCGCCGGACGATCCCCTTCAGGACAAGGTGTTTCGCCTGCATGATCTCCCCGCCGACGATCACCTTTTCAATGTTCAGCAGATTGATGACGCCCGCCAGTGCGGCTCCGACGTACATTCCCGTCCGCTGAAGCATAAGCTGGGCGAAATCGTCGTCGTCTTCCGCGGCGCGTATCACGTCCTCGATCGTGATGTTGTCCTCGCCGACGGCATTGAGCGATGAGGTAGGGTCCTGGTGGAACCAGTTCTTGGTGCGCCGGATGATATTGGCAGTCGATGCGACGTCTTCCAGCTTCATCCCCTCGGAATTGACGGCGATGTAGCCGAACTCGCCCGCGAACCCCGAGGCCCCCCTCCAGAGTTTTCTTCCGAGGATGAGCGCGCCGCCGACTCCCTCGCCGAGCGTCACATAGAAAATGTCATTGCTTCCACGGCCCGCGCCTTTGACCATTTCGCCGTAGGCGGCAGCATTGGCGTCATTCTCGAAACAGATCTCAAGATCGGTGTAATGCCTGAGCTCGGCGACAAGGTCGACCGAGGAATGCTCGGGGATGAGCCCGGAGAACGCGATGTGGCCCGTTCCGGTCTTCAGCAGGCCGGGCAGCGCGACACCGAGCGCGATCTGTTCTCCGAACATTTCGTGGGCCCGGGTCACAGCTTTACCGATCTGCGCCGTAGGCTCGTCCGCGGTGTCGACCTCTTCCGAAACGGCGCGGACCACCTCGCCGCCCGCATCAAGCGCGACCGTCGTGATCCTCGTCCTTCCGACCTCGATCCCGACCTGCAAATTCCCCGGTCCGGGCGTCTCCTGCATCGCTGTATCGTCCTTTCTGTACAAAAAGTTAGGGTCCGAAACCACGGTGATGATATGCCCGCTTCCGGGCTCTGTCAAACGGTTTTCCGGCTGGGAAAAAGGTTTGACTCGCCTGTGTTTGAAGGATATCTTTGTTTACCTGTCCGGGCGCGCGAAGAGGCCGGTCCTAGCACCATGCAGGAAACGTTCTATCAATTATTCGAGCAGTACGGCATCTACGCGGTCTTCGCACTCTGCACCGTCGAAGGCGATATCACTCTCCTTCTCGCCGGCGTCCTCGCTCACCAGGGCTACTTCGGCCCATTCAGCTTCTTAAAGGTTTACATCTTCGGAACTCTTGGCGGCATGGTCGGAGATACCTTCGGCTATTTCGTCGGACGGCTCTTCCAGCAATCGGTTAAGAACCACGCTTTTTACAAGATGGCCCAGCCGAGGATCGAACGCCTGATCGAGAAGTTCGGCGGGACCGCGATCATCGTTTCGAAGTACATCTACGGCATCCGTGCGGCGATGTGCCTGTTCAACGGCATCGGCCGTATGCCTCTCCACCGTTTCCTCTTCCTTGATTTCATAAGCTGTTCGATCTGGGTCCTTCTTCTCGCAAGCGTCGGCTACTTTTTCAGCGGCGCGGTGACGACGATCATCGGCGACTTTCAGCAGATAGGTATCGCAGTGTTCTTCATCGTGCTGGCCGGGATCATCATCTTTTACATGATCGAGCGGTTCCTGCTCTCGGACAAGATCGAGGAAGCCGACCCGCTGACGATCTACCGAATTGAAGAGAAGATCCACGACCTTGAAGAAAAGCTCCACCTGACCGGCTCCCCTCATCCTGACGAAGACGCAGAACCCGAGAAAAGGGCGTGACCAATGATCAATGTTCATGGGTCAATGGCCAATGACGAGTCGTTTGGACCGCGGGCGTCCTCGCCCGCACAATCCGCGCATCCGCGCGAATCAGTACCGGGAGCGGTAGCGACCGGCCTCTCCATTGATCAAGGATCATTGGCCGAAGAAGCGCGCCATCGGCGCGTAATGTTAATAGCATCGCGACATCCACAATGTCTCCGGCTCCGACGGGAGTCACATCTCTCTAGCCGCGTAGCGGCGTCACGATCAGATTTCAACGCGCCTCGCGACGAGTTGTTCAGAACAGATGTACGATAAGCTAAAGCTTGTCACGCCGGACCGCGGGCGTCCTCGCCCGCACCATCCGCGCATCCGCGCGGCGCAAACTGAAGTTCGCGTTACGTCGCCCCCGGCATTGTCGCCGATCAACGAAGTTCTTGACTTACCCCGGCTTCGCAAATAATCTGCGGAAGATCCCGATTCTTTCCCTGCCGTTTCCAAGGAGGACACTTACCGTGAGGTCTATCGCAGTAATTTCAGCAGTCTTACTTCTCAGCGTTCTCGCCTCGGCCCAGGACTATTCGCGGCTTGAACGCTCGGCCGACCGCGTGAAGGATGCCGCCGAGGCCGTCTCAAAAGCGACCGGCGATACGTTTCAGAGAGGACGGCAGAACTCGTCCGACGCGATAGAGCAGGCATTTCTCGCCGAGCAGGTCCTCGCCGCGGCCAGGCTTATGGAGAAGATCGTTAATGACAAATACGACATTGGCGACCTGAGGCTGGCAGCAAACGTGCTGAAAGAGCTGTCGGAGAATTTCCCATCGACGGGAGGAACCTGGGGCGCTCTCAAGAACAGCATCGATTCGCTGATCTTCGACCTAGCTGCGGGCACAGCCGGGCCAACGACTCCGCCGCCTGCCACGGACGACGGCGCCGATGTTGACGATTCCAGGATTCTCGGAAGGTTCTTCTGGAATGGTGAGGTCGACAACGAGGTACACCTCACGGTCAGCGGGACGAGGATCACATCCGAGGCGATCTCAGGCAGAACGCTCGAAGAGGGCACCTATAGTTTCACATCCGCGCTGCCGCGGGAGAACGACCTGATCGTTAGAGCGTTGAAAACCGACGGAAGGGGAATCGTATCAGTCATCCAGCAGCCGAATGCCGGTAACGATTACTCGGCGGTGATTCGAATAAAGGACGAAGACGGAGGGGCGCGGTCTTATTCGCTAGAGATCTACTGGTATAAGGCTAACTAGGCGGCGAGCGCTTCGATGGAATTGGCGAGGGAGCGGAAGATCTCCCGCCCGTCGTTGGATCCGAGAAGTTCCTCGCAGGCGCGCTCCGGATGAGGCATCATTCCGAGCACGTTCCGGTCTAGATTGCATATCCCGGCTATGTTCGACCGCGAACCGTTGGGATTCGAATCTGCATTCACCTCTCCGTTCTCGTCGCAATACCTGAAAACGATCTGGCCGTTCTCTTCAAGCGACTGGAAGGTCTCGTCGTCGCAGACATAATTGCCGTCGGCGTGCGCGATGGGGATCGAAAGTACCTTCGATTCAGTGATCTCGTCCGTGTATGGCGTGCGGTTGTTCTCGACCCTTAAATTGACGTGCTTGCACACGAAATGCAGGTTGCTGTTGCGCATCAGCGCGCCCGGCAGCAGACCCGCCTCGCAGAGGATCTGGAATCCGTTGCAGATCCCGAAGACGAACTTCCCTTCCGCCGAGAATTCTTTTACCGCTTTCATCACCGGCGAAAATCGCGCGAGAGCGCCCGCACGCAGATAATCTCCGTATGAAAAACCGCCGGGGACGATCACGGCGTCATAGCCCGCGAGGTCTGTCTGGCGGTGCCATATGAAGTCCACGGGCTGGCCGACATGCTTTGAAAGCACGTGGTACGCGTCGTGGTCGCAATTTGAACCTGGAAAGACTAGAACTCCGAACTTCATAGGATGGGATCAGGCTGATTCGGCCGCGGTTTCGTCTATGACGACCGAGAAGTCCTCGATGACGGGATTGGCGAGTACATCCTTCGCGATCTTCTCAGCCGTTTCCAGAGCCTCTTTCGCCGAAAGCCCCTGATCGAGAGTGATCTCGAAATACTTGCCCTGGCGGATGTCTCCGATCTTCTCAAAGCCGAGCAGCTCCGCTGAATGGTGGATCGCCTTGCCCTGCGGATCGAGAACGCCTTGCTTCAGGGTAACGTACACTTTTGCTTTCATAAGGGGCTCCGGAAAAGCTTAGATTTTACGTAAATTCTTGTGATATGCAACGCAGTTGTGTTAAATTCTACGCGATCCGGATTCTAACTAATCGAAATACAATCACTTAAGGGAACTCAAGGAGGTTCAAGCGCTAAATGGAGAACGCTCACGGGAAATCCGTATTCGACATGGACGCAAACCTGGTCGCACTGCTCTGCTATCTGGGCAACTTCGTATGCTTTCTGGGATTGATTCTTAGCATCATCACCGTGCTCCAGGACAAGCGTAACAAACTGGCGAGATTCCACGCGTGGCAGTCGATTCTTCTGAGCATCGTGCCCTTTGTGATCCTCATAGTCCTGTTCGTCCTGATCTTTTTCGGCTCGATAATCGGCGCGGTCATTGATTCTATGATCGGATTCCCGATCGTATCGCTGATCGTGATGATCGTTTCGTTCGTGTTTTACATCCTCGCGATCATCTGTTCTCTGTTGCTCATGGTCGGACAGATCCTGGGGGCCATCAAGGGATACAACGGGGAATTGTTCAAGTTGCCGATCATTGGTAAGATGGCGGACAAGTACTCGGGCTAGACCGGAAATTCACATCACTTCACTCGAGGTAAACCAAACAAAACACTATGGAAAACCAAAAATCTGCTCTTGGTCTCGACGGAAATATCACGGCACTGATCGGATACATCATCGGGATTGTCGCGCTGATTCTCATATTCATCGAGAAGGACAACAAGTTCGTTCGGTTCCATGCATTCCAGTCGGTCCTTTACACGGTTGGCTTCATAGTCGTGTACATAGCCGCGATGATCCTCATAACCATCATCACAGTCGTACTTGGAGCGATGTCGGACATCCTCGGGCTGATCGGATCGTTGCTTTATCTTCTTCTTTTCGTGGTCTGGCTGGCGTGGCTGATCGGTTTGATCATGGCTGCAGTCAAGTCTTACGGCGGGAATATGTGGAAGTTGCCGATCGTCGGCAATATGGCCGAGAAATGGTCGAGCTAAACTAACCGAACACCCTTGCGAACACCTTGTCGACGTTTCGCAGGTAGTGTTTCAGATCGAAGACACGGTCGATCTCTTCATTCGAAAGTCTTGAAGAGATGTCCGTGTCTTCTTTTATTAAATGGTAATAGTTCCCGCCCTCGTCCCAGACCTTCATCGCGTTCCTCTGGGTCCAGGCGTAGGCATCCTCACGTGAAACTCCCTTTTGGGTCAGCGCCAGCATCAGCTGTCCGCTAAATATGAGCCCGCGAGTCGCGCCTATGTTCTTCAGCATGTTCTCCGGATAGACGACGAGCCCGTCGAGGAGCGACGTCGCCTTCGCGAGGAGGTAGTCAAGGGTCACCGACGAATCCGGCAGGACCATCCGCTCGGCGGACGAATGCGATATGTCGCGCTCGTGCCATAGCGCGACGTTCTCCATCCCGACGATCGAATTGGCGCGCACTGTCCTCGCAAGCCCGCAGATCTTCTCAGAGAGGATCGGGTTCCTTTTGTGGGGCATAGCGGAAGAGCCTTTCTGCCCTGTCTTGAACTTCTCCTGGGCTTCCCGGACCTCCGTTCGCTGCCAGTGGCGCACCTGGAGCGCCATCTTCTCCAGGCTCGAAGCCACGATACCGAGCGTCGCAAGGTATTCGGCATACCGGTCGCGCTGGATCACCTGCGTAGAGATCGCGGCGGGCTTCAGTCCAAGGCGTTCGCATACGCGTTCTTCCACGCCCGGATCGAGATGCGCGAACGCGCCGACCGCTCCGGATATCTTCCCTACCGACACCGCATCTTTCGCGCGCTCCAGCCTTTCGCGGTTCCGCTCCATTTCCGAGTACCAGAGAGCGAACGTCATCCCGAACGCGGTCGGTTCGGCGTGAATGCCGTGCGTGCGGCCCATCTGCGGCGTGTCCTTGAACTCGTACGCCCTTCGCTTAAGAACTTCGAGCAGACTGCCTGTCTTTTCAAGAAGGATCTCGCAGGATTTTTTCAGAAGCAGCGCGTTCGCCGTGTCCACGACGTCCGAGGAAGTAAGGCCGTAATGAACGAACCGGGACGATTCACCGATGTTCTCGGCGAGGTTCGTCGTGAAGGCGATCACATCGTGATCGGTAACTTTTTCGATCTCGTCGATCCGCTCGACCGAAAAATCAGCCTTCTCCTTTATTTCACGAACTGCGTCGGCGGGTATCGTGCCGTCCTCGGCGTGCACCTCGCAAACGGCTATCTCAACATCCAGCCACTTTCGGAACTTGTTCTCGAGGGTCCACACGGACCCCATTTCGGGCAATGTATATCGGTCGATCATTTGTCGGAAGTCTCAGTTGAATTCTACGGAGGCCTGACGGCCCCGGAAACGAACGCGCCGTTCGGGAGCACGGCCAAGAAATGAAATATATCGCAAATCCGCCCGCCGTTGTAATTTACGAACGACGATAATTTGCATAGAATCAGTGCCTGCAGATCAAGGCATCGGTTCTTACCCACGATCGGAACACCTATGGCGATAAGAAAAGACCCCTGGAAACAGATAGGGCGGCCGGCATACAGCGGGGTCCACCTGATGCCGATGGAGCTGGAAAAACGCGCGGCTGTTCACGAAAAGAACCGGGAGCGTGTCGTCGCGAAGATCCTTGCAGACCTCTTCTGCATGGTGAAGTGCGGGCACGTCCTACCCCACGAACCGATCTCGCTGGGCGGCGCCGAAGCGCAAAGCCTGCGGGGCAGCCGTACTAAAGGGACCGAGGCCGCTCACTGCGCACCGAGGCAGCTCTACGTCGGCGCCTGGAAGATGCAGTTCAAGCTGGACGTGTCTTTTCCGGAGCGAGGCCTGGCGATCGCCGCGCTCTTCGGCGAGACCGATCTGCTTCCCGCGAACTTCAACAAAGCCGATTCCAGACTTGAGGACGCCGGAATGGCCGAGGCCTTTCTTGAAGCGGCGAAGACCGTCGTACTCGAAGCCCCGTTCTATGACTCGCTCAACGAAAGAGCGGTGGTAATGGCAGTCAGGAAGTCCTTCTACGTCTACCGCCAGCATACCGTCAACGCGCTCAACGAATCACTTAGGCAGCTTCGGCAAAAGGTCCGGGATCTCGATCGGAGCCGCATCAAGCACTCGATGCGCGAAAAAGAGGAAAGAAAGTGGCGCGAGCAGTTCGAGATAACGAAGATCTACGGCCGGACCCTGGACGACGCGCCCGGTCTTGACGAAGCTCTGGAGGTCAAGGTCATAAGGGGCCTTGTCCGGATCTACGAGGAAAAGCCGGAACAGACCTAGCGGCGGCGGGCTAGATAATGCCGCGGTCGACAAGGAGTTCGGCATTTAGCACCGCGGCGCCTGCAGCGCCTCTCACCGTGTTGTGGCTCAGCGCCACAAATCCGTAATCGAAAACATTGTCCGGAAAGATACGACCGACCGTGATCGTCATCCCGCGGCCGTTGTTCCGGTCGATCCGTGGCTGAGGACGCGAAGGCTCCTCGCAAACCTCTATGAACCTCTCCGGCGACGAATGAAGTCCTGCCGAAGGAAAATTTTTCATCGCGTCGATCACATCTTCCAGGGTCGAAGTGCTGTTCAGATTGACGCGCACAGACGCGGTATGGCCGTCGACGACATTGACCCTGAAACAGTGGGCCGAAACCGTGAACTCCGCCTTCGCGATCGAATCCTCGTTGAACGAACCGAGTATCTTCTGCGCTTCCGTTTCGGCCTTCGGCTCTTCTCCGGCAATGTAAGGAAGGATGTTGTCGATGATGTCGAGGCTTGCGACTCCCGGATATCCGGCCCCGGAGACCGCCTGTAGCGTGGTGACGATCGCTTCCTTCACTCCGAATGCGCGGTCGAGCGCGGCGAGCGGCGGAGCGAACGACATTACCGCGCAGTTAGGGTTCGTCACGATAAACCCGCGGTCGAATCCGCGCTTGTGCCTCTGAACGTCTATCAGGCCGATGTGCTCCGGATTGATCTCCGGGATGATCAGCGGCACGTCCTCTTCCATCCGAAAGCACGAGGAATTACTGATGACCGGATAACCGGCGCGCGCGAATGATTCTTCTGCCTCGCGCGCCACTCCCGAAGGGAGGCTTGAGAAAACGATGTCGCAGTCAAGCGGAGGCGTGATCGGCACGACCTCGATGCCCCGCACGTTCTTCGGCATCGGCGTTTTGAGCTTCCACGGGCAGGCCTCCGAATAAGGTTTTCCGACGGACCTGTCGGAAGCGGCGAGCGCCGAGATCTCGAACTGCGGATGATCTTCCAGTAGCTGGCAGAACCTCTGCCCGACGGTTCCGGTAGATCCCAAAATTCCGACCCTTAATTTCGCCATAAGATATTGACCCCGATCGGCTTAGCGCCCTAGCGCCTCCTTCATTCGCGATACACCCTCGGCTATCTTCTCTTCATCGTTGCAGAATGAGATCCGAAGGAATCCCGCTGCTTCCGGCCCGAACGCCTTGCCAGGCACAGTGATAACGCGGTTCTTGAGGAACTTCTCGGCGATATCAAGATCGTCGCCAAGCTCACGCACATCGAGCATCGTGTAGAACGCCCCTTCGGGATCCGTTCCGTCGAGGCCCAGTTCCGAACGGAGCTGCGAGATCATGAATTCGCCGCGCCGCTTGTATATTTCCCGCGCCTGCCTCTTCGCCTCTTCCGCCTCCTCGGTCCAGCCGAGCAAAGAGGCCTTTTGCGTGATCGTCGATGTGCATACGGTAAGGAAACCGTGGATAGTAAGCGCAGCCTTGATCACTTCGGTCTGCGGACCGGCGAGCCATCCCAGCCTCCAGCCGGTCATGCTCAGCGACTTCGACAATCCGCTCACGATCAGCGTGTTGTCGTAAAATTCCGACGCCGAACGGGGCTTGTCATCGGTGAAATAGAGGTCGTTGTAGATCTCGTCGGAGATCAGGTAAATGCCTGTCCCGTCGAGGATCTCTGCGATCGCCCTTAGGTCGTCTTCGGTCAGCACCCGCCCGGTGGGATTCGAAGGCGAGATCACGACCGCGGCCCTGGTCCTGGGTGTGATCTTGCTTCGGAACTCCTCAGCGTCGAACGAGAAACCTGTGTCCGCCGGAAGCCTGTATGTGACGGGAACGCCACCGGATATCTTTATGCAGTTCTCATAAGCCGGAAAGCTCGGATCGGGGATAAGCACCTCGTCGCCGTCCTCGATGATCGCAAGGAATGCCGCCGTCATCGCTTCCTGCGAACCGACGGTGACGCAAACCTCGCTTAGGCCGAGCTCCAGGTGCGGATACTGCTCCGCGATCAGGAGCCGAAGAGCCGGGAGCCCCGCGTGCGACGTGTACCCGTTCTGTTCTTCAACGGTCACGCGCGCAGCTTCGCGTCTAATGAAATCGGGGGTGGGAAGGTCGGGCTCGCCAAGCCCGAAGTTGATACTGTCCGGCAACGCGCGCTCGAAGATCTGCCTGATCAGCGTAGGCTGAACGCCCTGGAGGCGCTTCGGTGGCCGGAATCCGCTTTCGCCAGTGGTTGCGATCATAAGTACTCGATGATACCGCCGCCGTTCGAGGCAGGCAAAAGCCGCCGTCCGAAAATCTTCAGCGGAGGTAATCCTCCAGACGCGTCGACGCGTCGGTCTTCTCGTCGCGGTACTTGACGATCACGGGTGCATACAGTGATAGGCCGTTCTCCTTTCCGAAGCCGGAGGTGATCTGTCTCGATCCCTGAACGACGACCGCATTGGCCGGGATCTCCAGAGGTCTTTCTGCAGACGACTTGATCACCTTCTCGTTCACAAGGTCGAAAACGGGGGTCGAGCGCGTGAGTATCACACCGGACGCGAGCACCGCCCTTTCGCGCACGATCGTTCCTTCGTAGACGCCCGTGTTTCCGCCGACCAGCACGTCGTCCTCGATTATCACCGGCATCGCTCCGACCGGCTCGAGCACTCCCCCTATTTGCGCCGCCGCTGACAGGTGCACCCGTTTTCCGATCTGCGCGCAGGAGCCTACAAGCGCGTGCGAATCGATCATCGTGCCCTCGTCGACGAACGCCCCTACATTCACGTACATCGGCGGCATGCAGACAACTCCGGGGGCGACATAACTGCCGTCCCGGATCGTGGATCCGCCGGGGACGATGCGTACGCTGTCCGCCAGAGACATGGGCCTAAGCGGATAGGTCTCCTTGTCGAAGAAGCGAAAGCTGTCCGAAGGCGAAGACATCTCGGACATCTTTCCCATCCGGAAACCGACGAGGATCCCTTGCTTCACCCACGCGTTCGTATGCCATTCGCCCGATTCGTCCTTTTCCGCCGCGCGGACCAGTCCGCGTCGCAGAGCATTCTTGAACTCTTCGAAAAGTTCGCGGTCACCCGGCTCGAATTCCGACTTCCGGTTCAGTTCTTCGATACGCTCCTCAAGCGTCATATTTTAGTCTCCGTCACTTTCAAATTCGTCTTTAAACGCCGGCGTTGCCTTCCGGACCTTGACCCAGCTATCGAAGATCTCCGATGACTGCAGCCAGATCGAGAACCAGTCCGCGACCTCTGAATAGTAGCGCCGTTCTCTTTGGGAATATCTGTTGTCTCCGGCTGCGGCCTTTGTCTCGTCCCGGGCGGCGGAAACAAGGTTCCTCAGCAAGCCGAGGCCGTGCTTGTCCTCATTCCCGGCGAGCTTTTTTCGAAGGTTCTCCAGGTCCCTCAGCGAACGTTCTGCTTCGGCAAACGTCGAGTAGCGGAGTATGTTCCGGAACATCGCGTCATACGGCGAATCGAGCCTGCGCCGGACATCGAGCTCAAGGATCTCCGGATGCCTGAGCACCGCGCCCTCGTCCGCGAGAAGCCTCGCGACCACGACCGGCGGATCGGCGGCGTTCTCTCCGTAGACCTCGCGGACCACCGTCTCAATTGCCTCGATCTCGCTCGCGCCAACGCTTTCGCAGTCGAGTTTTTCCCATACCTCGATGATCAGGTCCGTTTTGTTCCTGGAACTCCACTGATGGTCGGTCATCTTGCGGGAAACTCAGGCATCGCGAGATACAGACGCCAAAAGGTCGGTCGATGAATGGTCCTTCGGATCGCCGACGATGATCACTTTGCCGCCGCATTCCCGGACGACGTCGCGTTCGGGGACCGTCTCTTCCGTGTAATCCGTACCCTTGGCATGAAAGTCGGGCCTTATGGCCCTGATCAGCTCTTCCACGGTCGGCTCGTCGAAAACGGTGACGGCGTCCACGGGCCTCAGAGAGGCGATCACCTCGGCCCGTTCGTTCTGAGGCAGGAACGGCCTTCCGTTTCCTTTGAGCCGCCGGACCTGCTCGTCGGAATTGATCCCCACGACGAGAAAGTCTCCCGCTTCGCGTGCGGCGGTCAGATAGCGTATGTGGCCCACGTGCAGGACATCGAAACAGCCGTTCGCGAGAACGATCCTTTTCCTCTCGCGCCTTTCGACAGCCACCCGGGCCACAAGGCGATTGCGTTCAAGCACGGGCGCGGAAAATTGGGAGGGAGGTCCGTTCATCTCGACCCCGCAGCAGTCCCCGCATCCGAGATCCCTTTCAGCGAGGTCATCAGTTCTTCAAAGCCGACCGTCGCGGTGCCGCGCTTCATCACGACTATCCCTCCGGCGTGGTTCGCAAGGGCCGCCGATTCCGCGAAGCTAAGTCCGGAGGCGAGTCCGAGCGCGTATGAAGCGATGACCGTGTCGCCGGCGCCTGTGACGTCTACCGGCTCGGCCGAACCGACGACCGGTATCTCCAGAGGGGGCTTGTCCTGCTCCAGAAGCATCATTCCCCGGTTTCCAAGGGTCACGAGCAGCGAATCGAGTTTCAGCCGCTCGCGGAGGGACGCGCAATCACCCGGGGTAAACCCTTCGCCCAGGATCTCTTCAACCTCTTCCTGATTGGGCGTCGCAGATCCGCCGCCAAAGCTTTCCAGCCTGTGGCGGGAATCGATGAGGTACCAGTTATCGAACTCCCCCGAAACTCCCAGGCACCAGTTGCCGATCTCCGGCGTCGCAGATCCGTAAGAATAGTCGGAAACAATGATCGCATCGGCGTTCTGCGCCGCTATGGCGATCTTCTCCTTCATCTCCGAATAAAGATCGTATCCGTATGCCCGGCCGCCGCCGTAATCGATCCTGATCACCTGCTGCCTCTGTGCGTAATGCTGGCCCGCAAGTACCCGAACCTTCGTCGTCGTCGTACCGCCCTTGTCCACAACGAGAAATCCGGGATCTACCCCGCGCTTTTCAAGAGCTTTTTCAAGCGCTTCTCCATTCGCGTCGTCGCCGACGATGCCTACCAGCACGGCCTCCGCCCCCAGCGAAGCGATGTTGGCGGCCGCGTTGGCTGCGCCTCCGGGAACGGTCTCGGTCTCGTCGTGGCGAAGTATGAAAACAGGCGCCTCGCGCGAGACCCGGTCGATAGTTCCGCGCAGGAACTGGTCGGCGACAGGGTCCCCCACGACCACAACGCGTTTTCCGGCAAAGCCGTTAACGATCTTTTCCGCAATGGTCTCCATCAGGCTAATGGCAAATGTTACAGGAACTTCCGGCAAAGAAAAAGGTTGAAGGCCGATCGCCGGCCTTCAACCTTGAGCTTTTTTGATCTGCCGTTCAGTGAGTGTCGTAGCTTGCCACGGGAAAGTCTCCCGGCGATCCCCACTGGACCCCCTGAAGGCCTCCGTCCGTGCTCTTGAGAATGTAGAAGGTGCCCTCGCTGTTCCTCCAGATGGCCAGGTCCGTCTTTCCGTCGCCATCGTAGTCGTTCTGCACGTTCAGGTCTTCACCCGTGATCCCGAAACTCACCGCGCGGAAATTCAGGTCGCTGCTCTGAAGTATGTACCAGACAAGATTGTCGGTGGACGTGGCTCCCTCGCGTACGACCGCGATGTCGGTCTTGCCGTCGCCGTCATAATCGCCCGGGACGACCATATCGGTGCTTATACCCCAGGGGATCGCCGAAAGGCCGCCGTCAGTGGATCTTAGAATGTAAAAGGTGGCCTGACTTCCGGATGTCGGTCCCGGTCTTTGGACAGCGAGATCGAACTTGCCGTCGCCGTCATAATCGCCGGGGGCCGTGAAATCCGAATCTACTCCGAACTGAACGGCTGAAAATCCGCCGTCGGAGCTCCTGAACCAGTACCAGACCATCGTTCCGTTCGTTCTTCGAACGACCCCCAGGTCCGTCTTTCCGTCTCCGTCGTAATCGCGTGCGACAGGCTCATCGCCGGTGATCCCGAACTGCGCCGCCGAAAGGGTGCCGTCCGAGCTCTTCAGCCAGTACCAGACGCCGTTCTCGTCCCGCCAGACCGCGATGTCGCCCTTGCCGTCGCCGTCGAAATCGCCGGGCGTCATATAGTCGAGGTTGGCTATGCCGAACTGCTGGAACGTGAAGCCCTGATCATTCAGTACGTACCAGACATTGTTCTCCGGCCTGAAGACCATGTAATCGGCCTTGTCATTGCCGTCGAGATCGACCGCGTCGCGGAGTTTGACCTGGGAAACTCCTGTTGCGGCGGGTAAAAGAATGCACGCGGCGAACGCGGAAAGGGTCAGGATCCTGTTTAAATACTTTCTCATCTGGATTGTTCCTTCGTCTGCCGTTTACGGAGCTTCTGCGGTGTCCGCCGTGCAAACATGGAGATTAATAAATATAGAACTAATGCGACGGCTTATGCAAGAATTACGCGGTTCCTCCAGGGCCTCCGAACCGGCATTCTTTAGAGCGACGATGGGGCGCAGCGACTTAGACGCACCGAAACGGGATAAGGTCGATGAACCCCGGAAATATTGCCGGCCGCGCCACCCGAAAACGCCTCGGCATTCCCACAGTGCGGCCGGGACCGGCAAAAAGACAGGCGCCGCCGTTGGAGACAACGAAGGCGCTCGATCCTGACACTTTGAACTTGAAGCCTTGAACCCGGTCCCGGGCTTCCGGTCCTCGAAACCTGGGACCTCAAAATAAATGGGGCGGCTAGAGGGATTCGAACCCTCGACATCTTGAACCACAATCAAGCGCTCTAACCACTGAACTATAGCCGCCGCAAAGTGTACGGCCCGGAAGTCCGGGCCAAAGGGCATTATAAAGGTTCGGCAGGAAATCACAAACCTGAAATCTGGTGCTCCCGGCACGGCTCGAACGTGCGACCTTGTTTCGCCAATCTTTGCCTATCCTCGATATAAAACATAGAACCTGAAATCGTGCCTGCCCTGACTATTTGCACTATGTTTTACAATACTCATTGGACATAGGCACAAGATCCCCATCTTCCGGGATCACTAATGGGCGTTCTCACAACTGCATGCTCAAGTGCAGCTGACGCGTCCATCCCTCACGATCCATGTTGGCTTTTATTGATGAGTCTGGCGACGCCGGCCTGAAGCTGGACAGCGGTTCAACCCCTTATCTGACTGTTGTAACTGTCTTGTTCAAAGATCCGGATGCGGCTCGATCTGCGGACCAGAGGATTCAAGACTTGAAGCAGAATCTAGGAGTGTCGGGGAACTGGGAGTTCAAGTTCAACAAAGCGTCAAAGATGAACCGTCTCAGGTTTCTTGGCATGGCTAAGGACCTTGAGTTTGAAATTTTCGGGCTCGTCCTGGACAAGGCTAGGTTGATTAGTTCGCGATCTGCTACGACACATCCAGTTTATGAACTGGCATGTAGTCGTGTTTGTAAAAGTGCGCGGAAAGCCCTGCAGAACGCGACGGTTGTTGTTGACGGAGCAGGCTCAAGAGACTTCCGCCGCAGTTTTGCAAGTCAGTTGCGGAGCAACGTGAGATCGTCAACCGGAACGAGTCACATCAAGAAACTCAAGTTTGAAGATTCCAATAAAAACAACCTTCTGCAGTTGGCTGACATGGTCTGCGGAGCAATCGCCCGAAGCTATTCAAAGAAGTCGGACGCTCTGGAGTATCGATCGATACTGAGGTCAAAGGCGGTTTCTGTAGAGATCTGGCCCAAATGAAAAAGAGTCCCGACCCTAGCTTTTCAGCACGACCACCATACGGTGACTGTTCGGATCGAGACTCAATTTCCAACTCTGAGAGTATTACTTTGCCGGTCGGCAGTCAACGATTCATTTTGAGCGTTTCGTGGATTGTGAAAGATGTGCTGGACCTTCTGTAAGCCTCCCCTAAAACAGTACCAGACATAAATACAGTTTTCGGTCACAATGGAGAACAACCAAGGAGACCGAGAATGAGGAAAAGCAGATTCAGTGAGAACCAGATCCTGAAGATCCTGAA
>JAGFIQ010000070.1 GCA_024103495.1 Aridibacter famidurans | reverse complement strand
TCGCCAGGTTTCCGAGGCACGCCTCGATCTCGGCCTCGGTGACCGACATCCCTTCCCCGCGGGCAGATTCGAGCGCTTTGAGATATTGTTTCTCGGCCTTCCTGAACTTGTTCAGCTCGACGTAGGTGTTTGCAAGGTCGTTCTCGGCGAGCGTCCGCCATTCCGGTTCTTCCGCGCGTATGAAGCGTTTTCTCGCCGATATGCCGAATTCTTCGGCGGCCCTGTGGTCCCCGCGACGCGAGGCGATGTTGCTTAGATTTAGCTCGATCTTTCCTGCCGCGAGTTCGTCACCATCGCTTTCGAAGACCTTCAGGGCAGATGAACCGGCCTCGATGGCATCGTCGTAACGACCGAGCAATGCCAGCGGGATGAGCATCGCGACGGTCGCCTGGGCGGCGTCGGGATCCTTGCCCATCCGGGAGTACCTCTGCCTCGAACTCTCGATATTCTCAACGGCGGCTTCTAGCTCGCCCTTTGTGAGCTCGGAAATGCCCCGGATCCAGTCCGCGGTGGCTTCGATCTCGGGATCGCGGTTCAGAGCGGCAAGGGAATCGGCGGCGGCGGATGCACGGCGTGCCTTTGCGGGTTCGGAATTCCAGGTCGCGTAGCAGATGTCCTTAAGCTCGCCGGCGAGAGCCCTGTCGGCGAGCGATGGATCGGCCGCGAGCAGCCTGTCTATTTCCGAAGCGTCGGCCTCGGAAACAAGCCTTTGGGCGAGGTCTTTTCGGTCCATAAGCGGTGACCGATTATACCAACGGCCGGGCGCAGCGGTCATTCGCCGAAAAAGAAAAGGGCGGAAGGCACGTCGCCTCTCCGCCCGCCCCTGCTTCCGGACCCCTCGCTCAAAGGTCCTTTCAGGAGATCTCTATGCCCTCGATCACTATCTCTTCCTCACCGTTGCCGACCGCGAATGTGTAGGTTCCCGCCTCGACGGCCTTGAAAACGAATTCGCCTAGATCGCTGGTGCGCGTCACGTGATCACCGAGGCTCGCTTCCCGGTTCTCGAAGCCTTCGCCGAGAATCTGGCCTTTGACCTCGAAAGCGCCTTCCGATGCCGAAACCCGCAGATCTATGCCGAATTCGCCTGCCTCGAAAAGCATTTGGCGGGCCTCCGCAGCTCCCGAGCGCTCGCCGAAAACCGCCTGTCCGGGAGCGATGTCGAGCTTGAGCACCGCTTTGATCCTCTGGAGCGCCGAGGGCTGCTTTTGCCGCGTTCTGAAGAGGTTCTTCGACCACTTCACCGCCTCCGAAGGTGCGTCCGCGGAGTCATCGGTCTGCATCAGGCGGATTATCCGTTCGATATTTTTGTCGCGTGATTCGCTCATTTTCCCAGATCGTCTCCTTGACGTTTCCTCTCACACGAACAGTGCCGCGGAGCTCCGGGAAAAGACACCCGGGGCAAAAAATCTTCCTTCAGCCGGCGAGTATCTTCTCCAGCTTTTTCAGGCACCGGGCGCGAAGCGGGCTGATGCTGGTCGCGCCGACTCCGATCGCGTCGGCAACCTCCGCGTAGCTTGCCGAAGGCTCGGTCAGGTAGATCATCGAGAGGATCTGCTGACAGCGTTCTTCCAGTTTCTTCAACGCCGTGCGGACAAGGTGCTGCTGCTCCATCGTCACGAGCGCGTCTTCGATCAGCGGGTTCTCGTCCTCCAGAGAGGCCATCTCGTTTTCCATTTCTTCCTCGGTGGCGGGCGCGCGGAGGCCTTTTTCGGACCGGACGACGCCCCACGTCTTGAACTTGGCGGTCGTCACCAGCCACGAGCGTATCTTCTCCGGCTGTTCTATCTCGTCTAGTTTCTGGAAGAGTGTCAGGAAGACTTCCTGCAGGATGTCTGCGGCCTCGGATTCGGGGAGTCCGGCGCGGCGAGGGATGGCGAAGACCAGTCGCTGGTACCTGTCCACGAGGTCGTCCCACGCTGTCTCGTCGCCTTTCCGGCAGGCCTTCAGAAGAGCCGCGTCGTCGCGCTCGAGGGCACGCGGGCTGAACCGGTCATCGGTTTGTTCCGAGGCAGGTTTCATCGGGGGTCAAGAGATTGTAACTGCAGTGAACGCAGAGAACGCAGGGAAGATCGGAACACGGATCGAAACCACGGTGGCACGATCAACGCCGAATCTCCTTCATCCCCTCCATCCCTGTTAAATGATGTCCATTATTTCTTCAAGACTCTTCCGCTTCAGGTTCGGGACCTTCGCGTCCTCCGCCGGATAACCCACAGGGATCAGCACGAACGGGACTTCCGTCTTCGGCCTGCCCAGTATCTCCTGGAGGAACTTCATAGGGCTCGGCGTATGCGTCAGCGTGGCCAGCCCCGCATTGTGAAGCGCCGCGAGAAGCATACCGACCGCTATCCCTACCGATTCCTGCGAGTAATAGGTCGGCTCGGGGCCGTCGCCTTCATCGACCGATGTTATACGGAAGACGACTATAAGGTACGGGGCTATCTCCAGGAAAGGCTTTCGATGATCGGTGCCCAGAGGCGCGAGCCGCTTCAGCCATCGGTCGGGCATGCGGCCGTGGTAGCTCTCGTACTCTTCCTTCTCCGCCGCCTCGCGGATCTTTCTTTTCACATCCGGATCGCTGACGACGACGAAACGCCAAGGCTGCATGTGCGCGCCTGAAGGAGCCGTACCCGCGGCGAGTATCGCCTTTTCGATCAGTTCGAACGGGACGTCCCGGTCGGTGTAATCGCGCACGGTCCTTCGGAGGTCCATCTCGCGATAGAATTCGTCCGCCCGGAGGATCTGTTCGGCTTCCGTCTCGATGTATCTAAACTCGAGCGGGACCAGATCGGGCTTGGGTAAGTCTTTCTTCATTTATTGAAGCTGCTCAGATGTCGAACTCGGCAACGACCGGCGCGTGGTCCGAAGGCCTTTCCCAGCCGCGCGGCTCCTTGTCGATCCGGCAGTCGACGCATTTCGCGGCGAGGCCTTCCGAGGTCCATATGTGGTCGATCCGGAGCCCCTGGTTCTTTGGGAAAGCGCCCATGCGGTAATTCCACCACGAGAACTCCTTCAGATCGCCGTGTTTCAGGCGGAACAGGTCCGTGAATCCCCAAAGCTTGACGTGGTAGAGCGCGGCGCGCTCCGGGATCGTGAAGTGGAGCTTGCCCTCCCAGTTCTTCACACTCCAGACATCCTCTTCGTCCGGGGCGACGTTGAAGTCGCCGCAAAGAAGCACATCTCCTTCTTTTGGGCACGTCGAATCGAAGAACTGCCTGAGGCTCTGGAGCCAGTCGAGCTTGAAGTCGAACTTGTCCGTCCAAAGCTCGGTCCCGTTCGGGATGTACGTGTTCACGATACGCACGCCGTCGATAGTCGCCGCGATCATGCGCTTGGGCGCGTCGTCGAGATCGCCCGGGAAGTTCTTCTGGACGTCGGTCATCGGATGTTTCGAGAGGATCGCCACGCCGTTATAAGACTTTTCCCCGGTGAAGGCCGCCTCGTAGCCCATCGCGCGGATCTCCTCAACGGGGAAGTTCTCATCGACGCATTTTGTTTCCTGCAGGCAGATCACGTCCGTCCCGCTCTCGCCCAGCCATTTCTCAAGCTGTTCGAGGCGGACGTTGATAGAGTTCACGTTCCAGGTGGCGATCTTCATTGTGGTATTCCGGTTTTTCTATCTGGCGAAGGAAGTTTGGGTGCCGCTCTTCCCGTGGGTTGCGCCCTTCGGGCTTACCCACGGCTAAATGCATATGACCGCTACGCGGTCGTCAGTCTCCTGTCTCCCGTCTCCCGTCTCCTTACGACAGCCCCACGATATTTCCGTTCTCGTCGATGTCGATCCGTTCCGCGCCCGGTTCCGAAGGCAGGGCCGGCATCGTTCTCATATCTCCGCAGATCGGGTAAATGAACCCTGCGCCGACGCTTGCGCGGACCTCGCGGACGGGAAATACGAACCCCTTCGGAGCGCCCCGGCGCGTCGGGTCGTGGCTCAGGCTCAGGTGCGTTTTCGCCATGCAGATCGGAAGGTTCCCGAAGCCGTTCGCCTCATAGTTCTTTATCTGCCGGGAGGCCTCGGGGGAGTAGGTCACGCGTTCGGCTCCGTAGATCTTGGTGGCGATCGTCTCGATCTTTTCCGTGATCGGCGATTCCGCGTCGTACAAGTGCCTGAACTCTTGAGGAGAATCGGCGGCCTCGACTACCATCTCCGCGAGTTCCACCGCGCCTTTTCCTCCGTCCGAATGATGACGGCTGATCGCGGCGCCGATCGCACCGGCATCGACCGCGATCCTGCGGATGGCCTCGATCTCCTCATCGTGGTCTGTTTCGAACGCGTTGATCGCGACAACCGGGACCACGCCGTGGTGCCGAATGTTTTCGATCTGCTTGCGAAGGTTCTCGCCGCCCGCCTCGACGTCCGCGACGTTCTTCTCCAGCATTTCCGGAGGAAGCGGTTTGCCGGCGACGACATTGTATTTCCCGCTGTGAGCCTTGAGCGCCCGGACCGTTGCTACCAGAACGCAAGCGCTCGGGGCGAGGCCGCTGTATCGGCACTTGATATTGAAGAACTTCTCGGCCCCTATGTCGGCGCCGAAGCCCGCCTCGGTCATAAGGTAGTCGCCGCCCTTGATGCCGATCATGTCGGCGAGAATGCTCGAGTTTCCGTGCGCTATGTTCGCGAACGGGCCTGCGTGGATCAGCGCCGGAGTGTTCTCCAGCGTCTGCATCAGGTTCGGCCTGAGCGCGTCTTTCATCAGCACGGTCATCGCGCCCGCGGCGCCGATGTCGTCTGCCGTCACCGGTTTGCGGTCGTTCGTAAGCCCGATCACGATCCTGCCGAACCGCTTTCTCATATCCTGAAGCGAAGTGGTCAAAGCGAGGATCGCCATCACCTCGGAGGCCACCGCGATGTCGAAGCCTGTCTCCCGGACCTCGCCACCTTCGAATTTGCCTCCAAGCCCTACGACGATACGCCTCAAGGCGCGGTCGTTCATATCGACGACGCGCTTCCAGGTGATCGAGTGCGGGTCGATGTTCAGCGGGTTGCCGCGCATCAGCTTATTATCGATCATCGCCGCGAGAAGGTTGTTCGCCGCGCTGACCGCGTGAATATCGCCCGTAAGGTGGAGATTGAAGGTCTCCATCGGAACGACCTGCGCATAGCCGCCTCCGGCCGCGCCGCCCTTGATCCCGAAGGTCGGGCCCTGCGAAGGCTGGCGGATGGCGATCACCGATCGTTTTCCGATGTGCTTCATCGCCTGCCCGAGTCCGACCAGTGTCGTCGTCTTGCCTTCGCCGAGCGGCGTCGGGGTGATCGCCGAAACAAGTATGTATTTCGCATTCGGCCGGTCTTTCAGCTTGTCGAGCGCCTCAAGCCGGATCTTTGCCACGTACGGGCTTCCGTAAAGATCGAGATCGTTTTCGCCGAGCCCCATCTGGTCGGCGATCTTGTAAACGTGTTCTGGTGTCGCGCTTTGCGCTATCTTCAAGTCACTCAACATAGCTTCTACTTCCCTTAATCTAAGATACTTGCTCCTTTGCTATTCTCATCTTTGCCAATTGGGACTTCGAAAGGTCGTTCTCATCAACTTGCTCAATGATCTCCAGGAATCGTACGAAGTCCCTTCTTTCCCACGCATCAGAAGCCCGGCGCGACCACAGTTGTCTTTCGATCTCAGCAGTATATCGAGTAGCTGCATCCCTGCTGTACCTTTCAAATTCAGCAAGATTGCCGTTGATAACATCCTGGCCCAGTTCTGTACCGAAAGCCTTGATCAATGTCTCTATGAAAACTTCGGGGGTCCTTTCAGGTGGCAACGAACACCCGAAATACTCCTGAAAGACCCTGAAGTCAAGCGAGTTATCCTGCCCTCCCTTTCGGCGGAGTGAGCCGTACGTCGTTCCGTCCATTTGGCTATGCAGGACAATAAGTATCAATCGCCCGTTTTCCAAGCGAACGCAATCTTTGCCTTCGTAAGCGAGCCAAAAGCCAAGATCCGAAACTTCAGGCACCAGCCTTTCTTTAACAAGTTTGTCGAGGTCCATTTTCAGGCCTACATGAGCAGTCCGGGTGCCTCGAAACTATTCCGGCCTGCCTCGCATTGCATAATCTAGAGCCGCGCGTTCCTTTCCCAGAAAACGCCGTCCTCAAATCCCTGTATCCGTTTGTCCTTCCCGGCCAGTTCGACCCTTTTCGCCGCAAGTAGGCAGTACTCCCTGTCGATCTCGATTCCCGTGAAATGGCGGCCAAGCTTCTTCGCCGCCGCCGCCGTAGTCCCGCTTCCGAGAAACGGGTCGAGGACCATCGCGCCCTTTTTGGTGCTCGCGAGTATCAGTTTCGCGAGAAGCTTCTCGGGCTTCTGGGTCGGATGGTCCGTGTTCTCAGGCATCGACCAGAACGGCACAGTTATGTCCGTCCAGAGGTTCGATGGATGCGTCAGGCGGAATCGGCCCGTCTCTTCCTCCGACCAGTCTTTCGGTTCCCCGCCTTCAGTGTACGGCGCGATCACACGCCGTTTGAGTTTGACCGCGGCCGGATCAAACACGTAGTCGTCGGAAACTGTGAAGAACCATATGTCCTCGGAGGAACTCTTCCAGTTCGAATTCGATCCGCGTCCTTTTTCGCGCTCCCACGTGATGCGGTTCCGCAACGTGAAATATCTTGATCCGGCCCTCTGGATCGCCGCCGATGAACGCCAGTCACCGCAGATGTAAACCGAAGCAGTCGGTTTCAGAAGCGCGGCCGCAGGTTCCAGCCATCGATCGAGGAACTCCTCGTACTCGTCCATCCCGACCTTGCGGAACTTCTTCTTCCCGAAAGACTTGTCGAGATTGTACGGCGGGTCCGCGAACAGCAGATCGTAACTTTTCTTCGGAAGCCTCGGGAGGATAGTGTGCGCGTCGCCAATAAAGATACGATCACGCACGCCACGGATCGCGCCTTCCGGTCCCGGCTCGACCACCTTTTCAGAAAGCCGCTTCCGGTCCTCCGCCGTCAGTTCGAGCGTACGGTTCCTCGGAGCCCGCTCCTTTTTTCCGGCACCGGTCATCAAGCGTCCGACAGGTCGTTCGTAAGGAGCAGGGTCAAAAGCGATGCGCGTTTCGGAATGTCGCTGACCACGACGTGCTCGTCGAGCCTGTGCGCTCCGTCGCCTTCGATCCCCAAACCGTCGAGCACGGGAACGCCGAGCGCACCGACGAAATTGCCGTCCGAAGCACCGCCGACCTGGGTCTCTCCGATCTCGTATCCGAACGAGGCCGCCAGGTCCTTCGCCTTTCCAAACAGGCGGATGACGGCATCGGTCCTTTCCATAGGCGGCCTGTTAATCTCGCCTTCGAGCATTAGTTCCACCCTTTCGTCATCCGAAGAAAGCCCTCGTAGTGCGGCCTCGATCTTCTCGGCGCGCACGAGCGAGGTGAACCGAACGTCGATAGTGCATTCGGCGTGTTCCGGCACAACGTTCATTGTCGTCCCGCCCTTGACCGTGCCGACCGTGACGGTCGTCCCTGCCTCGGGATCGTTCAACTCCGAGACGGCGATTATCTGTTTCGAGAGTTCCAGGACCGCCGAAGCTCCCTTTTCCGGATCGAGTCCCGCGTGCGCGGGGATCCCGCGCGCCCGCAATGTGTAGCCGCTTGTGCCCTTTCTTCCGGTCTTGATCCTTCCTTTGGCCGAAGGCTCGAAGACAAAGCAGTATTCCGCCTTCGCCGCTTCGCGCTCTACAAGCGGGCGCCCGGTTTCGCTTCCGACCTCTTCGTCGCACGCCAGGAGGATCGTCACCGGCCGCGCCGGTTTCAGCCCGAGCGCTTTCATCGACCTGAACACTTCGAGCATCAGCGCGATGTTGGCCTTCATATCGAAGGTGCCGCAGCCGTACAGATTGCCGTCCTCGATCCTTGTCGGGTTCTTCTCTTTGCTACCGATCGGATGCACGGTGTCGGTGTGGCCGAGAATGAAGAGCGGTTTTCCGGGCAGGTCGCCGAACGCCCTGATCACGAGATGTTCGCCGCGGCCTTCCGCCGCGATCCGCTCGGTCTCGATGTCCGGGATCACGTCCTTGGCCCGGTCCTCGATCCAATCGACCACTTCCTTTATTCCGTCCCGTCCGAACGAAGGCGACTCGATCTCGACGATGTCGCGGATGGAAGTTGTGATCTCGTCCAGTTTGCTCTCGAAGTGCGGTGGAAGTTCCTTTGGGTCCATATAAGGTTTCGGGGGGTCTTTCGTTATCGGTCCGGTCAACGTTCACGGTTTCGGATCGAAGACCGAGTTAAGCGTCCTGCCCATCCTGTAACCCGCGAGCGCTAGCTGCTCCATTGAAAGCCGGAATGCCTTGGCATTGTACACGGCATCCGGCATACGGTCTCGCTCCAGGCCTCGATAAACGACTTCCGACAGGTATCCGAAGCCTTCCAGGTTCCACGCCGCGTAGTCTCCGAGCTTGAGCCTGTCCTCGAACAAAGCGGGAGGAAAGAGCGCGAGCTCGGTCTTCAATATCGGCTCAAGGTAATCGGTGTCGCACGCCGCGCCTTCCCTCGTAATGTTGTTCGTGATCTGCGAATCCCAGAACGAATGAAGGTTGAACCGCCACGAGCCGTCCTCTTTCGCCGGCTCGAGATGAAACAGATTCCCGCCCTGGTCGCCTTTTGGTTCCGTCGCGGTGACGCGTGAAGCGTTATGCAGGGGATTGTGCAGGTCGCCTGCCACGTGCAGGAACCAGGCGAGCGCGATCGCCTTGTCCGCGTCGGAAGAATCGGCGCTGCGGAGGGTCTTCTCGAAATCGCCCAGCTTCTCGACCGCGACTCCGCTCGGTTCCGGGAAGTCCTTGATCGGCTTGCCGTCCTCGCCCCAGAATATCGCGCCGTAATGCCAGTTGCTTTTGTGGTACTTGGCGTAGCGTGCCGGGAAGCTCCTGTTCCGGACGACATCGGGCCAGGTCGACGCGTGCATGAACAACTCGAGTTTGATCGCCGCCTCGGGCCGGCCTCCGAAGGCGTTGTAAAGAACGCTCAGGTCCGAATCTTCCGGAGCGGAGAGCAGTATCTTGACCGCGCGTTCCCTCGCCGCAGGCGTCATCACTTCCCAGGCGATCCTCGCCGAAAGCTTGTGACCGGCGTCATCCCATCCGAAACCCTGCGCGGCAAGGACAAGCAGGCAAAGCGAAGCCGCCAGAAACTTGATTCTCAACTTCATCAGGACACTCCCAAGATCCGAAGATAGCGTAGCGTGATTAGCATAAACGGTAAAGCGGGCCGAAAAGCAAGCAGCGGAACGCGATCTCTGGGGCGCCGGAAGCGGCGGACAAACCGCGACAGGGGCGGAACATCACAGCCGCCACAAACCTTTTCAAGAACGGTCCCCGCGAGGGGTGAAGTTCAGAGGAGGCCTTCCAGGCCAATGGATCGAACAGGCAGGCTGCCGAGGATTTATTACTTAAACTGTCCTAATTCAGAACCAGACGAGCATTTGGGAAAGAAGATCGGCGTTTTTTAATGGTCTTCGAAAACCGGCGGGTGAGCCGCCGGATCATTGAGCAAGCCGTCAGCGACCTGACCGAGCCGGCACGGAAGGATCCGGAGAAGCGTTTAAGCCGGGTAATTTACGACCACCCGGTCCATCAGCCGTCCCGCTTCGGGATTCCCGAAAGGGGTCCGGCACGGGACGCCGTCCAAACAACACCTTCCAACTACGACCCTCCGGGAGCGGCCTTCGGGCCGCTCCCTTTCCAATTCCTTTGCCGAGATCTCGTTCTCGATGGTATGCTTCCCGAACTTTGATCTGCCGATACGTACGAATGAATTGAAAATGGGAGGGACGCTGAATGGCGGAAGAAAACAAGGAATCTGACGACAAGAAAACCAAGAAGAACGAGCTGTTCTCGGAAGCGGACAAGAAGAAGATCGAGAGCTCGGGATCAGCCATCCCGAACCCTTTGAAGCATCTGCTCGAGACCAGTTTCGGAAGGGACCTTTCGGATATCAAGGTCCACTCGGATGCAAACGCGCACCGTATGACGAGCCTTCTGGGCGCGGACGCCTTCACTCACGGGAACGACATCGTCTTCGGAGCGGGCAAGTACGATCCGGCGAGCAAGAGCGGCCAGGAACTGATCGCCCACGAACTTACACACGTGATTCAGCAGAAGGGCGGCAAGAAGTTGGGAGACTAGGGAATGGGGCAGTTGCGTGTTCTGTAGGAGCGCGACTGGTCAATTGATCGTTTGCGACACATTCCGTCGCCGTGGGAGACGGCTACAGCGCGAAGCGCTGCTCTAAACGGATAGCGGGGAGCAGCCGGACGGTTACAGCGCAGAGGGCTGCTCTAAACGGTAGCAGGGGGGGGGCAACTGAGCGCACTTGCAGACGAAACGCGTCTAATCACGCAAACAGTCCGAGCCGCCCGTCGCCTTTGTATCCCGGAAAGATTCCCGTCCCGTCCGAAACTCCCAGAAAGCCCGTTGAGACCTCCGAAAGCACATCCCTGAAGTCGGTCGTCACCGCCAGGTCGCGGCCTTCGTAAAGCGCCGAGGATGAAAGACCCTTCCAGTTTCCGTAGACCTTTCCGCCGTTCACTCCGCCTCCGAACAAAAGCATCGCGTTCCCGTGGCCGTGGTCCGTGCCTCGCGATCCGTTCTCGCGGACGGTCCGTCCGAATTCCGACATCGTCACGACAAGCACGTCTTCCATTGCCTTCGGACCCAAGTCCTTCGCGAACGCGCCGAGCGCCTCGCCGTAGATCCTCAGAAGATTCGCCAGATGACCTCTTGAGCCGTTCCCGTTCGCCTGGTTGGCGTGCGTGTCCCAGTTCAGACCCGGCGTGTCGGTGAAGGCGGTCTCGAGGCCAACGCCGGCCTTGATCAGCTGGGCGATCTGCCGCATCGACTCTCCGAACGGACCGGCAGGATACCGTGCTCCGTTTCCCGGCGTGTAGCGTCCCGGATCGCTCTTCTTCAGGAACTCGATGGCCTCGAACGTTTCCTTTCCCGTTTCACCGAGCCGGCTGTCCGATTCCTGTTTCCAGAGGTCTTCAAATCCCCCGCTGACCGAATTTGTGTAACTGCCCGCGCGGATCGCGAAGGTCTGCAGGTTCGTCATCGCGACCGTCGGATATCGCCCGACGAGAGATCGAGGTACCTGCTGGGTCATCGCGACCGCCCGGAAAGGGGTCGCGTCCTTGTCCACGTGGTTCTGCAGCAGGCGGTTCATCCATCCGTCGCGCGTGGATTTTACGCCGGGAGTCCCGGCTTCCATATAGTCCTGCGCGTCGAAATGCGAACGCGTGTTGTCCGGCGAGCCCGCGGAATGCACGACGGCGAGCGCTTTGTCCTTCCAGAGCGGCGCCAGGGCCAACATCGAGGGGTGAAGTCCAAAGAACCCATCCAGGTCCAGCGCTCCGCCTTCGGCTCCGGGTCTCGGGACAGCTAGGCTTCGTCTCACGCCCGAATAGCTGCCGTCGCCGAACGGCGGCACCATCGAAAGCCCGTCGACCGCGCCCCGCTGGAATACGACGACCAGCGTCTTCTTTCGCAGCGCCGTGCCGTTGACGGAAGCGGTGACGATCCTCTGAAGTACATCAGGGGCGGCGGCCGCCATACCGAATCCGGCGAGCGCGATACCCGAATTCTTTATGAAAAACCTTCTGTCCATAACTGCCTCTATTGTCTCTGAAACTCGGGAGACCCGAGAATAAGCCCGACCGCCTTGAACACGTCCGGATCGTCCGTCGGAGCGATCGTTCGCATAAGCCCTTCGCCGCCCATACGCCGTCCGCCGATACCGGTTCGGCTCATAGACATATCTTCGCCGGCGTCCATCTCGTCCGGAGCATCGAGCGAGATCTCCGGCAGAGGCTGCTCCATCTGCTTCAGAAGAACGGCGCGGGTCGGATCGGACACCTCGCCGGCGAGAATGTCCTCGATCGCCTTATCCAGGATCTCGTTCTTTCCGCCCGATCCGAACCTTTTCAGATCGACCCTTACCTGCGGGACCCTGCCCGAAGCGAGCGCGACCGCGAAGTTCATACGTTCGAGCAGAGCGCCAGTGTTGACCCAGTCTTCCGCCGAATCGGGATATCCGGTCGGCGCCTGATAACCGTAAAGCGGCTCTCCCATCCGCCGCAGAAGCCCGTTCAGCTGGCGGCTTCCGTTGGTCTGAGCGCTGACGGCCCGTAGCGAGCTGACGAGAAGTTCGAACGGGGTCTTGATCTTGGCGCGGTAATTCTCGGGCGCGAAGAACTCGTCGTCGTAGAAAAGCGCCCGGAGCGTCGACTTGATGTCGCCTTTCGAATCGCGGAACGCCTTCGCGACTCGCTCGACCAAAGCCTCGTCCGGCTTGTCATTAACGAACTTCACTGCAAGCTTGCGGGCGATGAACCGCGAGGTCGAGGGATTCGAGACGAGAATGTCGATCACCTTCTCGCCGTCCCTTATCCCGCCTTCGTCGACCTTCTGCCAGAGCACCGTCTTCGGTCCGTCGTCGTGGAGCCTCCCGGCGAAAACGAAGCTGCCCGAAGGCGTGTCCGGATCGAGGCCGAGCTGGCGGGCCTGCCGAACGATCTGCTGGTCCTCGCGTCCGTTCGCGATCTGCGCCGCGGCCCTTCTGTAGCCCCTGGCGTCGAAGATCGTCCAGCCGGTGAAAGCGCGCGCGACCTCTTGAATGTCCTTCTGCGTGTAGCCGCCGTCGACGCCGAGCGTGTGGAGCTCCATAAGTTCCCGGGCGTAGTTTTCGTTTATCCCCCGCCGGTTCGCCGCGCCCGCTTGCTCGATCCTCTGTTCGATCTGTTCATCCGAGAGGCCCCTCGCTCTCAGCCGCTCCCGTACTCGCGGATCGAGCCGCCCGTTTCGCATCGCCCTTCCCAGCAGTCCCTGTCTTCCGTTCCGCGCACCGGCGTTAGGAGCAACGCTCTGGAAGTTGTCTAGATAAAACAGCATCGCGGGGTGCTTCGCGGTGCCCATCACGAGGTCCTTGAAATTGCCGAGAGCATGTTTGCGGATAACGTCGCGCTCGTAGGCCGGTATGTACCAGCGCGTCGCGGCCTTCCCCGAGAAGACGTTAAAGTGGTTCGCCCAGAAATCGACCATCACTTCTTCGAGCTGCCGTTCGCTGTAAGCCGCTCGGAGTATCCTCGCGGTCTCGACCTCGAACATTATCCGGTTCGCGGGCCTGAACCCGTTCTCCGCATAGATCTTCGCAAGCTTCGCCCTGCGCTGCTGCTGTTCGGACCGCATTTCGGCATCGTTGCCGCTCTCCGCGCTAGACGCACGCGCGTTCCTTCCGCCTTCCAGCATCTGCAGGAGAGCGCCCGGATTCGGGTACTTGGCGAAGATCTCCTCGGTGCTCATCTTCAGAACATCCAGCCGTGCGAGTTTCTGATCGGTGGTCCGGTCGTCGATCGAGCGGGGATCGAGCTGGCTCTCGATGTACTTCTTGACGCCCATCGAGCGGACCTTCTCGACATCGCCGGGACGGGGCCCGAAACCGAGCCGATTCAGTACGTGCAGGGCCTTCTGGTCCTCTCGAAGCGCCTTTAATTCTCCGGTCGAGCGCGTTCCGCCGAAGGGAAATGCCGTTGTGAAGAGCGAGAGTATCGCCAGGAATGCCGTGAATCTGCTTGCCGGATGGATCTTTCTCATAATGTCGAACCCCTGTTCAGCCAGTCCAAGGGTGCCTGCCTTCGTACGCCGAATTGTCTTCGCTTAGACGGGCGGGATGGTAAAATGGCCGAGATTAAAGGGTCAGAACCAGTGACAATGCAGGGCGGCCGGTGCAACTGGCCTCCGGGGAAGGGCATCGCAGGGGCGCAGTAAACCTTGAAATATTCACAGTTTACGTCTTTATATCAGGAAAGAAGGACCCGATCATGAAGAAAAAGCTACTTATAACGGCGATCTTCGCTTTGGCGCTGTCCGTTCTCGCCTTTCCGGCATTCGGTCAGGGCGATTTCAGCGATCCGAACGCCGAATACACATTCTCGATTCCAAGCGACTCCTGGAAGATGACGGTGAAGCCGTCACGCATCAGCCCGAATGTCGAGTACGTTTACCGGTTCAGGAATGAAGGACATCTCGAGGTCCGGAAGACCTCTGTTGATTCAGGAACAACGTTCGAGGAAATAATCCGTGAGGAAGAGCAGAAACTTCAGTTCAAACCCGGCTACGTTGCGGGTCGCGAGGAGAATTTCAAAGGTGCGATGGACGGAAGGGTCTTTAATTATGAGTTCGTGAGGTCGGGAAGAAATATGAGCGGACGGTTCTATTTCCTGAAAGCGGACCCGACCACGGTGTACATCCTCAGGTTCACGGGCGAGCGCGACAGCCTGCGGACACTTCGCAACGAGACCGACCTGATCGCTCGGACGTTCAAACTGAAGTAAGAGAACTGAGAACTTGGAAAACGGAGACTGCCTGAAACGGCGGTCTTTTTTTTGTGGAGACTTGAGTAGTTCGGCCGGCTCCGTAGGAGCCAAATGTCTGTAGCACCGGATCGCGAATATTGATTCCAGCCCCTGAGGGGCTGAATGCTCTTGAGCAGATTGCGCTGCTAACGGAGCGTGGATCCAACTACTGATCGTTTTTCTACAGACATCGGGCTCCTACGGAGCCAAAGCATCAGTGCTTCCAGTGACCTACCGAGCCCCATAGGGGCGAAACGTTCGCGATCGACGAATATGTCGTTCCTATGGAACTCAGACCGATCATAGCGCCGATCGCTGTTTGAAAGGGCCACCTCTTTGCGATTGGAATTATCGCCGAAATACATTGCATCCGACATTGGGAAGATCAGTTGCCCCTCGCTTTAGCGGGGGGATTGCGGTGCGATCTAAGCTCTGGGCTGGCTTTAGCCAGCATTCTTGGGGGCTGAGCCCCGATAATGTGTGGCGGGCTCAGGTGTCCCCCGGCTAAAGCCGAGGGCAACTGATGTCTGTGATCAGGCCGATCTTCGGATCCAACCGGCAACGACGTTGAGCTTTCATCCAGCCTCCGGCCGATGTTGTCTGCCGAAGTCGATCTCGAACAAGCGCTTGCTACATCGCGTCCGAACGATCGCCGGCGATGCGCGGGAGGTATTTCGCACCGTGCGGCAGGATGTAACCACCTTCCGGACACCGTACGATATCCTGCGCCTCATCCGCTCCGATCTTCTTCATCCCAGTTTTCGCCACAAGTTCTTCCGGAAGTTCCGTCACGATCTTCACGTTGAACCTCTCCGCCTTCTCTCGGATCGACCACGCCGTCTGGCCGTTGACCTTGTAATTTGCCGCCAGCCTTTCGGCGAGTCCGGAGCTCGACGAAGATTCGAACCATTCCGCCATATCCGCTCTGCCTGTCCCGTCCCGGCATTCCGCGAAGAGAACGATCGTCCCAGCTTCTCCGCAGGCGTATGAAGCGGATTCAAGCGCCTTGTGAGCCTGGATCAGGTTTATGTCGAATGGAAACCCGCCACAACCGGCGGCGACTATCCCGCGTTTTTTATCGATCTCGATCTCGTGTCCGGCTGCGTACCGTTCACAGGCCTTTTCGTGGGCCTTTTCCCAGTGGCCGCAAACCGCCGCGGTCGCCGCGCCTGAGCTGTCGACGATCGTGTTCACGGAAAAAGATGGCGGTGCAAATCTCACCGCCTCCAAGAAGGCCTCGTGAACGGGATTGCCTTTGAGCCTCCCCGGGCCGACACCGTCTGCGCGTGAAAGTTTCTCGGTATCGAATGCCAGTTTATGGGTTTCGGAAACGGTTCTCGACGACGCCAGTCCCGGACAGATCAGCTTTCGCCCGCCCGTGAAGCCCGCAAAATAGTGGAAGGTGACCGCGCCGACCGTGATCACGTGATCGAACTCTTTCAGGGCCCGGTTAAGTTCGACTGGGATCCCTCCGCGGGTCTCTCCGAGCCGCACGATGTTCATCAGGTCTCGCGGCCTGTGTTCGAGCGTCGCAGTTCTTTGAGCGACGAACGGCGTAAGGATCGCCGCCTTTTCCTCCTCCGTCACGGCCCTGTGAATTCCGGTGGCAAAGACAGCGTTGATGTCGTATGGCATTACACCCGCAGCGATCAGCCTTCTGACAAGGAGATTCACGACCTGTCCCGACGCGGACTTCCTTGTGGCGTCGGGCACGACGATCAGCACCCTTCCGCCTGATCCGACGATCTCTTCCAACCGCGCTGTCCCGAACGGCCTGTCGATGGCCTCGCCGAGTTCCCTGTCGGAAAGCGGCTCGGATTCGGTAATGCGGCCGAGAACCGCGAAGCGGTCCGGGTCAAAGGATAGGTCGACAAGGTCTTTCCCGTAGTCGATACGGACGTTTCGCATAATCAGGATCAGTGTGCGGAGTGACGGGCCGCAATGCGCTTGATGCCCAAGAACATTGAGTATCGTTACAAAATATCTTATATTTTACTCCACTCAGTTGAGTATGAAAGCGTTAAAGGGATTCGAGATTCAGCACCAGTGCTCAGAGTGCGATCATCGCGGCGAGGGGTTCTTTTGCGACCTCCACGTGACGAACCTTCGCATTTTCGAATCGCTCAAGATCACCAACGCGTATCCGAAGGGCACGACACTGTTTATGGAGGGCCAGCCTTCGAACGGTGTGTACATCCTCTGCCAGGGCAAGGTTAAGCTCTCGACCTGTTCGAAGGACGGCAAGATCATCATCCTCCATATAGCGGAGGCGGGCGAAGTTCTGGGGCTTAGTTCCGCCGTCTCCGGCTCGCATCACAGCGCCACGGCTGAGGTCATCGAGCCGTGCCAGGTCAATTTCGTCCGCAACGAGGACTTTCTCGAGTTCCTCAAGGTTAACACCGAGGCCTGCTTCAGCGCGTTGAGGCAACTCAGCAGGGACTATCACACGGCATATTTGCAGATCTGCTCGCTTGGCCTTTCAAACTCTGTCGCCGACAAGCTCGCACGGCTTTTCCTGGGCTGGTGCAAAGCCGCGACAGACGACAGCGACGACATACGCCTGAAAATGGCATACACCCACGAGGAGATCGCCGAAATGATCGGCACTTCGCGTGAGACCGTGACCCGCCTCCTTAAAGTCTTCCGCGAAAAGAAGCTCATCTCACTCAAGGGCTCCGACCTCATCATTCACGACAAGAAGAAGCTCTCATCCGAACTCGATCTTTCGGAATAGCGACGACGTTCTTCTGTGACCTTCGTCACGGCAGGGCGTGACCGTCGTCCTACGATATGGGGGGTCCGTGTGCAAATCTCGGCCGGAAGCTCGATTTCCCGAAGGCCGAAATGCGCAAGAAGAATCAGCTCAATCCCCCGTCACTCGCCGGTAATCCGGTCTTTTTCAAGGACCTGGTCAAGGGGATGCCGCCGGCTGTTAAGCGCGATCTCAGAGGTTTGCTCGAGCAGCGGGAGGTGGCGGCGGAAGACATCGTAATCGGCAAAGGCGAGCCGGCCGATGAGTTCGTCGTCCTTAGGTCGGGGAAGGCGATCCTCGTCATCGGAACGGGCGAGGGCACGGCCGTGACCAGGGAGATCGCGCCCGGCGAGATCGTCGGGATCCCGGAAGCGGTCACGGGGACCGTCTATGACGTCACGGTCGTCACGCGTTCCCTCTGTACGCTCGAATTCGGGAAAGGAACGGACCTCGCGCGCGTCCTTCAGCTTCATCCTGCGCTCTGTTTTCGGCTTGTGACGCTCCTCGGAACGAATCTCTGCAAAGGCCGGCAAGTATTTGGCTCCACAACCATTTAGCCTCCCGAAATGGCGATGTGACCACCGTCACAATCAACCGTGATATCGCTCACAGACACGGTTTTCGCCATTAAATTAAAGTGGTCATGGCGTTTAATACGACCATTGCCTCCCCTGACCCCCGAGAGGCAAACGAATTTTGGAGGCATCAGCATGATCACACGAAAACTGGTCAAGGCGACCTTTTTGGGGCTTTGGGCGGTGATCCTTGCCGTTTGGCTGGTCTACGGTATCCAGTCACGAGCGGTAGGGACGCTTGTCTTTGAACCCGAAGCGCCGGAGGCGTCCGAGATCAGTGCAAATCAAGACGACTATGTAGGGAGCGAGTCCTGCAAAGCGTGCCACGAGGACCAATTCAAGGGTTTCTCGAAGACAAAGCACTCACAGCTTGCTCAGCTCGAGGATTGGAAGGACAAGGCGACAGGATGCGAATCCTGCCACGGGCCCGGAAGGGCGCATATCGAGGAAGCCGACCCGACCAAGATAATCTCCTTTAAGGACAAGTCACCAAAACAGATCTCCGAGAACTGCCTATCGTGCCACGCCGGCAAGGAAGATCACAACCAGTTCCGAAGAAGCGAACATTACCGAAACAACATAGGCTGTACGGACTGCCACTCGGCTCACGGCGCCACGAATCATCCGACCCAGGTCGGATCGATCACGTATCCGGCGATCGATTCCGAGGACAACCCCGGCCCGGCGATGACGAAGATGCTGAAGGTCAGCGAACCTCAGCTTTGTCTCAGCTGCCACCAGCAGGCCAAGGCCCAGTTCAGCCAGCCCTTCCACCACAAGGTGCTAGAAGGGCAGATGAACTGCAGCGACTGCCATAACTCGCACGGCGGATTCGAGGTCAAGAACGCCCGGCTTTCGGTGGGCGCCGACGCGGTTTGCGTCAAGTGCCACACCGACAAACAAGGGCCGTTCGTTTACGAGCACCTGCCGATCACCGTCGAGGGCTGCGCGACCTGCCACAATACCCACGGTTCGACAAATCCGAAAATGCTGAAGAGGAATCAGGTCAGGCAGCTCTGTCTTGAGTGCCATACCGAGATACTTCAGCCCGATCTGGCGCCGGGAGTTCCTAGCTTCCACCGCCAGGACGAAGCGAGGACCCAGAACTGCACGGTATGCCACGTCAGGATCCACGGATCCAACACGCATCCGGCGTTCTTCAGGTAATGGAAATGCATACGGGGGACGGAACAATGAAATGCTATTTCAGAAAAAGCGCTATTACGGGTTTCGTAAGCGCCGTCGGCCTGATGCTGATCCTTTGCACGGGTCTTTCAGCACAGGAGGTGTCGAGCACCTCCGGGTCGAGCGGGTCGGGAGGATCGTCTTCTGCTGCGAAGCAGGATGACGAAGTGAATCTCACTGGCGGATACGAGATCAAATCAAGTATCGAGTTCGGGGTCCGGTTTCGGAGCCTCGATGGAAACGAAGACAAATACAGGTCAGACCTGAACTACAAAGCGGGCGCGAGGCTCTTCAACTCGTCGTTCTTTGCGACCGCGGAAGAGTCGGGCGGCAAGCCGTTCGATTCGATCCTTGTAACGAGCAGCGGATGGGGCGGCGACCCGAACGGTTACGCCCGGGTGAACGTCGAGAAACTGGGCTGGTACAAGTTCGATACGATGATCAGGAGGTTCAAGTACTACAACCACCTTGTGAACATCGCGAACGGCGAGCATACGCAGAATACCGTCCATAACATGGGCGATTTCAACCTTACGATCCTGCCGCAGAACCGCAAGGTCAAGTTCCGCGCGGGCTTCTCTTACGACGACAACGAGGGTCCGGCCCATACCACCTTCGATTACCAGAGGGACGAGTTCCCGATCCTTAACGATTACAGCACGAAGGCGTACGATTTCCGCTTCGGCGTGGACCTGAGCTTCGGCGGCTTCAACTTCTCCGTTACTGAAGGGTACAGGGACTTCAAGGAAGACCACAGGTACTTTATCAACGGAACTGAACTCGGCGAGAATCCGAGCCCGAACTCCTCTTTGACGAGCTTCGAGCGCCGGATGCCGATCGACGGAAGCACCTGGTATCACAAGTTCACCGGACATAAGTACTGGGAAGGCGTGGCCGAAGTAACGGGAAGGTTTATCTACTCGGACACAAAGACGGACTTCACGTTCAGCGAGATGATCACCGGCCTGAGCAGCAACGGGACGCCGATCGTGCTTGACGAGTATTCGGCTTCCGGTGATTCGAGCCGGCCGCACGGAAACGGCGACATAGGCGTCACGTTCTTCCTCGGAGACAAGGTCGAGATCTCGAACACTTTCGGGGTCACCTCGTACAGGATCTCCGGAGGACACGTGTTCTTCAACTCGATACTGCTGGGAATGAACCCCGCCTCGACTTCGGAGGATCTGGTATGGCGGTTCACCGACTACGAGCGGATAATGAACACGCTCGAGGGAAGCGTCGATGTAAACAAGTTCTTCAATTTCTATCTCGGATACCGTTACACGGACCGCAAGGTGGAATTGCAAGGGCTTGACGCCGATCTTCAGAGTCCGAGTTCAAGCACCTTCTTTGAAGAAGGCGAGAACACGACCAACACCTTCCTCGCCGGTTTCCAGGCGAAGCCGTTCGGAAAGCGGTGGAAGATCAACTTCGATATGGAAGCCGGTGACGGAGACAATCCGTTCACAAGGCTTGCCAATAACGAATACACCCAGTTCCGGATCAAGAACCAATTCGCACCCACGGACGATCTTTCGATCTCCGTGAGTTTCGAATCCAAGGACAATTCGAACCCGGGACTCTCGGTTTCAGATCCGTCGGATATTCTGATCGCGGATGTGAAGAGCACAAGTTTCGGCGCTGCTTTCAGCTATATGCCGAATGGAAACGTGACGGTAAACGGTGGGTATAACTACACTTACCTGAAAGCTGAAACCGACATTATTATTCCGACAAGGAATTTCGGTAACGGCCTGGGTATGAGCCTCTATGATCTGCGGAACCACTACGGTTACTTCGATGCGTGGTTCAGGCCGCATCCGAGGGTTTCGATCTTCGGCGCGTACCGCATTTCGAAGGACACGGGCGAAGGCGACGAGTTCATCGGCGCGTCCCGCACGATCATAGGTAGTTATCCGCTGAGTTTCCAGTCGCCCGAAGTAAGGGCTACGTTCAAGCTCTACAGGAACGTTGACTGGAACATCGGGTACCAGTACTACAACTACGACGAGAAGTTCGATGTGCCTTTGTTTGGCGGCTTCGTGAACCAGGATTACCGGGCTCACCTGCCGTACACCTCGGTGACGATCTATCTCGGTCGAAGGGACTAGGGGTTCCCCCGATACGGACAAGGGAAGGTTTTCGGCCGGACAAAAGCCGGCCGGGAACAATAGCTGTGATCGCTGAACTGCCGAGGCAGGGCAGGCCGATGGAAAACCGGCTTGCCCTGCTTTTCTTTTGGTCTGCAGGCGGGGGATTGCGGGCGTAGCCGCAATGAGAGTTAGAATGTCGGCTGGGGCAGCACCCCGGAGGGAAGATCAAATGCATCCGGAAACAAAAACACAATGGAGCTTCCTGTTCGAGGATTTTGAGGATCCGAAAAGCGAGCGTGGAAAGATGATGCTTGGCGGCAAAGGCGCCGCACTTGCGCATATGACCGACATCGGCCTTCCCGTCCCGCCGGGCTTCATCATCACGACGGCCTGCTGCAACGAGTACCACTCGAACCACAACATCTTCCCGGAGGGCCTCTGGGAAGAGGTGGTCGCGAAGCTGTCCGTTATCGAAGACCGCCAGGGCAAGAGGTTCGGGGACCGTGAGAATCCCCTTCTTGTTTCGGTGCGGTCCGGATCACCGTTCTCGATGCCCGGGATGATGGACACGATCCTGAACCTCGGCCTCAACGACGACACGGTCGACGGCCTCGCTATACAGACCCGGAACGAGCGCTTCGCCTGGGATTCTTACCGAAGGTTCGTCGGGCTCTTCGGGCAGATCGTTCTCGATGTAGAGCACGACAAGTTCGAGAAGGTGCTCGACCGGTTCAAGACCGGCGGCAAGAGCGACGCCGATCTGAACGTGGAAGAGCTTAAGGAAGTGGTAGCGATCTTCAAGCGGATCATCGCCTCCGAGGGCAAACAGGAGTTCCCGCTCGATGTTTCCGAACAGCTGAAAATGGCGATCGCCGCCGTGTTCGACTCGTGGATGGGCCGGCGGGCGGTCGATTACCGAAGGGTCAACAAGATCCCGGGCGATCTGGGCACGGCCGTCAATATCCAGGCGATGGTGTTCGGCAATCTCGGCGATGACAGCGGCACAGGCGTTTGCTTCACTCGAAATCCCGCGACCGGCGAAAGGAAACTTTACGGCGAGTACCTGTTGAACGCTCAAGGCGAGGACGTCGTCGCGGGTATCCGGACGCCGAACCCCATTTCGGCGCTCGCCGGGCAAATGCCGGAGATCTACGAAGAACTCTCGTCGATCAGCGACCGTCTGGAGAGCAATTACCACGAGATGCAGGACATAGAGTTCACGATCGAGCGTGGAAAGCTCTTCATACTGCAGACGCGAGCCGGAAAGCGAACCGGCGCCGCGGCGGTAAAGATCGCGGTCGCGATGGTCCGCGAGGGCCTGATCGACGAGAAAGAAGCCCTCAGGAGGATATCGCCGCAGCAGTTCGATCAGCTCCTGCACCCGATGATCGATCCGGCGGCGAAGCTCGACGTGCTTGCGAAGGGTCTTCCCGCGAGTCCCGGGGCGGCGCACGGTAAAGTCGTCTTCTCTCCCGACGAGGCCGAAGAATACGCGCGTGAAGGCGAGGACGTAGTGCTCGTCCGAAAGGAAACAAGCCCCGACGATTTTCACGGAATGGTTGGCGCGAAGGCGATCCTGACGATGCGCGGCGGAATGACGAGCCACGCCGCGGTTGTCGCTCGCGGGATGGGCAAGCCGTGCGTCGTCGGAGCGACCGCGCTCGACATCAATTACGGTCACAACGAGTTCACGGTCGACGGCGTGACCATTCCGAAAGGCGAGTGGATAACCGTCGACGGAACGACCGGGAAGGTCTACAAGGGCCAGGCGCCGACGATCGAGCCCGAGCTCGACGAAGATTTCGAGCAACTGATGAAATGGTCCGACGAGTACCGAAGGCTCGACGTCTGGGCAAACGCCGACACAGGTCACGATTCGGCGGTCGCACGCGGTTACGGCGCGCAGGGCGTAGGGCTTTGCCGGACGGAACATATGTTCTTCGACGATGAGAGGCTGGAGGTGATGCGTGAGATGATCCTCGCTTCCGGCGTCGGCGAACGCGAAAAGGCGCTCGCGAAGCTTCTTCCGTACCAGAAACGCGACTTCGCCGAGATCTTCCGCGCGATGGACGGCCTTCCGGTGACGATACGGCTTCTGGACCCGCCTCTGCACGAGTTCCTTCCGAACAAGGTCGAACTGATGGATGAGGTGACGGAGTTGAAGTTCCAGGCACGAAGGGCGAGTCCTTCGGAAATGAACGACCTGCTGGACGCCCTGACCGACAAGCGAAAGCTCATGCGCCGGGTCGATCAGTTGACGGAAACCAACCCTATGCTCGGTCTGCGCGGGTGCAGGCTCGGGATCCTCGTGCCTGAAGTGACGCGGACCCAGGTCCGCGCGATCTTCGAGGCGGCCTGTGAGGTGAAGGGCGACGGGGTGACGGTCATTCCCGAGGTAATGGTGCCTCTGGTCTCGACTCCGGAGGAGTTCGTCAACCAGGCGCGGCTGGTGAGGTCGATCGCGGACCAGATCATCAACCAGAACGGGCAGGACCTCGAATACTCCGTCGGAACGATGATCGAACTTCCGAGGGCCGCTCTGGTTGCGGACAAGATCGCCGCCGAGGCCGATTTCTTCTCGTTCGGTACGAACGACCTGACACAAACGACTCTGGGACTCAGCCGCGACGACTCGGGACGTTTTCTTCCGCACTATGTAGAACAGAAGATCTTTCCGGACGATCCGTTCCAGACGATCGACCGCGCGGGAGTCGGCGAGCTTGTGAGGATAGCGGTCGAAAAAGGCCGGGCCGCGAATCCTGATTTGAAGATCGGCGTCTGCGGCGAACACGGAGGCGATCCGCGCTCGATCCATTTCTTCAACAGCCTGGACATCGATTACGTGAGCTGTTCGCCCTTCCGGGTCCCGATCGCGAGGCTTTCGGCCGCGAGAGCGGAGATCGGCGAGAACGGCGAAGCGGGGATGTGAGAAGAAAGGAGACGGGAGACAGGAGACTGGAGACGGGAGACGGGAGTCAGGAACGGGGAAGAGTCGCGAAGCGACGACCTGCATTTAGCCGTGGGTGGAGCCGTAGGCGAAACCCACGGGAAGAGCGGCACCCAATCCTTCATCGCCGCTTTAGCGGCGATCGGAACCCGGAGCGCAGGCGACGGGCAAATCAGAAGAGAGGAGACAGGCGACCGCGTAGCGGTCATGTGCATTCAGCCGTGGGCACGCCCGAAGGGCGCAACCCACGGTAGGGGAGACGCCCACAATCCCTTTGCCGCTTCAGCGGCGGAACGGCGGAACGGCGGAATACAGAAAACAGGAGTCAGGAGTCAGGAATAGTCGCGAAGCGACGGCCGTAGATCAGGACTGAGACAAAAGGACTGAGGACGAGAAGAAGTACTGAGATAAAAGGACTGAGGACTGAGAGATGAACTTGACAGGCGGTCAAGACTACGACAATCTCCTCAGTCCTCAGTCCTCAGTCCTCAGTCCTCAGTCCTCAGTCCTCAGTCCTCAGTCCTCAGTCCTCAGTCCTCAGTCCTCAGTCCCTAGAACCCTTCTTCCTTGTGGCACTCGTTGCAGCTGAACCGTGAGATATCCCCCAGGTTCACCGGATGCCGGAACGCGCGGTCGCCCTTGTGGCACGAGGCGCAGTTGTAATTTCCTGCGGTGCCCAGGTTAAGGGGATGCCGGAACCTGCCGTTGTCCGGCTCGACCGCCTGTCCCCTGTAGTTCTGGCTGATCGTCACGTGGCAGATCGCGCAGTCGTTCCTGATCACCTTGCCTTGCGCGCTCCTCATGTTCCCGTCGTGGCACCTGAAGCAGCCTTGCGCGTTGAAATGGCCTATGTTGTCGATGTGCGCGCGCCAGTCCGTCTTCATTTCCGGGAAGAAATACGTGCGGTAGACCCTTCGCAGCTCCGCCACGGCGGCGTTGATCGCCGGCTGTTTTGAAGCGTAGACAGCCGAGTGATTGTCGCGGTAGTACTTGTGGAACTCGTCGGAGATCGTCGCGAGCGCCTGCTCGGTGGTTTGGTAATCCTTCGTGAGCACCTCGACCGCGGTCCGCTTGACGAAAGGCAGCGAACGGTCGAGTTTTCCGGCGAGGATCGATTCGTCCACGGCGTTGTTCGGCGACAGGTAAATGTGCGCCGGGCGGCTGTGGCAGTCGATGCAGTCCATCACCTTCTTCTCAGACCTCGCGATCATCTCTTCGGTGAAGTTCGAACCCTGGCGAGTGTAAGTCGTGACATTGCCCTTAGAGTCCTTCAGCTGGACCCAGGGGATGTTCTGGCGCCTCTCGTCTGTTGCGATGAACGTCACCTCGTTCCCAAGGTTCATATGCCAGTGGATCCCGGAAACGCGGCCCGTTTCGGGACTGCCACCGCCGACCTTAACAAGCAGTTTTGTCTCGCTCATCGTGCTCGCTTCGTCGTAAGCGAAATCGGTGAAGACCTTTAACTGCTCGCCATGATGCTTCTCCGGCCAGTGACACTTGGCGCAGGTCTCGTTCGGCGGCCTCATATTGTGTATCGGGGTCTTTATCGGCCGGTCGTAGGTGTTGAAGCTTACCTTGACCAATTGTCGGACGCCGTTCAGTTTCGAACGCGCGTACCATTCGGCACCGCCTCCGACGTGGCACTCGACACATTTGAGCTCCGCGTGCGGAGCGGCGCCGGCGGAAACGAACTCGGGCTGCATCACCTCGTGGCAAATCTGTCCGCAGAAGGTCACCGACTCCGTGAACTCGTAGGCGTGATAGGCGCCGAAGGCGCTGACGAATAGAAATAGAATGGAAAAGACGAGAAAGACGATCAAAGAACGCCTTCGGCGCGGATCGTTGAGGTCAAGCACAGGGTACTCCGCGATCTCGTCCGCAGCGAATTTTCTTCGCCGCCGCCTCTCAAAGAAGATCCCGACGAGGACAATGAAAAATCCGAAGAACATCACCGCCGGGAACAGAATGTAGATAAGCAGGCCGAGATAAGGCTGGTCGGTGGACCCTGTGAGCTCAAGCAGGAACAGCAGAGCTATGCAGACTATCGCAGCGACCGCTATCGCAAAGCCCACGAAACTGATGTAATTCCTGGCAAGGCTTCTCCAGCTGTGTTTGACCTCCGCCGCTTCCACGGCTTCCGGTTCAGGTGTCGAACCCTCTTCCGGGGCTTGCGACGATTCTTCTTCTTCGTGTCCGTTGCTTTCGTTCTTGTCTTCCGTCATGTCAGTTGATCGGGCTTCTATGGGCTGAGACCGAAACCGCCGGTCGAAACGCGGAAAAGTACGGAGAGCCGGTCGCCCGGCTCCCGCACCCCAAGATCTTCAAACTGGATACGACCCTATCTTTACTCACCCGCGGCGGCTCTCAGTTCCCTCATATGGGCTACTAGAGCTGCGGCCGTGGCTTCGTCTATGCCTTTCGTCTCGTAGGCAGGCATATAAGGCGGCTTTTCGCCTTTGACGCCCTTCAGGATCGCGTTGATGTGGTGCTCGTCCGTTTTCTCAGGATCGAACGACTTCGAAGCGTCCGCCTTGTGGCAGGCGAAACAAGTGTTCTTTTTGTAGAGAGCCGCCGCGTCCTGCGCGTCGGCCTCGACCTTCTCGGCTGCTGTACCTATGAATGCGGCGAAAACCAAGGGGAGAATGAATACCGCCGTGACAAATGCTTTTATGTGTTTCTTGTTCATTACTGAAATCGCTCCTAAAGATCTTCTGATCGTTTAGGCCCGGGGGCCCGCAATAACATATGTGCAATGCCGGTGCCACCGAACCATTCGGCCCGCTCATCCCGCAAGGTCCCGTAAAATCGATGCCTCGCGAGGTATGGCCGCGAATCAGATGCGAGCGGCCGGTATAAGTTCGTGAAAATCTTCACGTCCGTCGCGGATTAGTTCGCGAGCCGGGTAGATGATATCAAAAGCCGAAACTGCCGCCCTGGTGGCATTTCTTGCAGTCGGCGAAGTCCTCTCCCCCAAACGCCCTTCGGCCATTGTGGCACGTGGCGCACGACTGCCTGCCTCTGCTCGCGAAGTGCATCGCGGTCGCGGGCGACGACAACTGCGATCCACGGCCCGGCCGGGCATAGACCGTGTGGCAGCTGTTGCAGTTCAAACCCTGTCTTGGTCCGTGGGCCGCGTGACTGAACCCGGCATTGAACGCCCTTGCGCTTCCCGGTGCTTGCATACGGCCCGCGCCCTGTTCGTGGCACGTGCTGCACGAAGCCATTTCGGTGCTCGAATCGGACGTGTGGCACTGGAAGCAGTTCGCGTGAGCGCTGCCTCCTCTCGGGATCGAAAGCGTCTTGCCCGCCGGCTTGTGGCACGTGCCGCAGTTCACGCCCAGGTGCCGATTGTGCGCGAACTTCGATCCGAATCCCTCCAGCCTGAACGACGCCTTCATCGCTCCCGTCTCCGGCTCCGTATGACAGATCGCGCAGATCTCGCTCTTGGGGTTGCGGAACTGCTCGACGTGACAGCCGGCGCACGGAGAATGCTCGACCTTTCCCGGGAAGCCGATCGTAGTCGCGTTGGTTTCCCTTGTATGGCAGGCGAGGCAGGGAAGTTTCGAGTGGTAATCGGCCTGATGGCTGAATTCCGCGTACTTTCCTTCCTCTTCAGCGGCCGCGAGCGCCGTGTTGAGGTTCGAATTCGAAGTGTTGACGGCGTTCGCATCGTTAGCGTTCGAGGGCTCCTCTTCCGATCCGTTGCACGCGACCAGCCCGTAACCCAGTGCCGCGGCGAGAAAGAGAGCGGCCACGAGCGGTCTCAGCCGCCGTATGCCTGCCGGCCGCCGGATTTCTTCTCTCTCTTTTGCCGATCGGTCAGTCATCTAGTTTTCCGAGAGGGCCTTGATCGCCTCCGGATGTGATGCGGGCAAAGGAAGCCCGCTGTAGCCTATGTGGCATTTCACGCACTGGAACTTCGGATCTTTTTTCCGCTCGTCTATCTCGTAGTTCAGGATGCCGCCGTCGTCCGAGGTCGCCGTGATATGGCAGTTGCTGCACGTCGAGATCTTCACGGATCTCGAAGACCAGTCCGCGGTCTTGATATCGCCGAGCGCGTGGCACGTCGTGCAGTCCATCTCCGCGTGGCTGAACCATTCGTGGCGGAATGTCGCCGAAGAATCGCGCCTTCTCCAGGATGCGACAAGAAGCTTGTCCTCGATGTTCATTCTCTTAGCCGCCGCCTGATCGAAATCCACCTTCAGATTCGACGGTGCGAGCTTGTGACAGGTCCCGCAATCAGTCGGCGCGGGACTCAGGCCCGCGTCCGCGGAGTGGCAGGTGAAGCATTGAGTATGGCCGGTCGGCGAGGTCATAAACGTCCCCTTTTTCAGCCAGAATGCGTCGCCGAGCTTCTCGGGCGGCTTGGTCGCGTACTCGTCGTCGCCGTCCCCCTGCGGGGCCGCTATCTGGTGGCACATCGCGCACGTTTCCGACTGCACAACCTTTCTGAACCCGGCGCGCACGAACATCGGTCCCGAGGTCCGGTCTGACGGCGTCCGCGGAGACTTCGAAGCAAGCATAGCGACGTGCAGCTCGTGCGGGAACGCGACGGCGAACTCGGAAAATGAATTCTTGCCTTTCGGAGACTTGTCGAACGCCTCGCGCGGATTCGGGAACGGATGCCGGCGGCTGTCCCTGGGCGACGGATTCACGTGGCAGATAGAACAGATGGCCGGTTTCGATCCGCTGAAGAACTGCTGGCGGTGACAGCTGACGCAGGAATCGTGTTTCGGATACTCGGTGATGTCGGGGATCGCTTCGGACTCGGGCCGGACCTTCTGCCAGTTGTCGGAGGGGAACTTGTGGCACTCGGCACATTCTTTCTTCTTGTGCGCTTCGACATCGTGCGAAAACTTCGAGTACCTGGACTGGGAAGGTTCCGGCGGGGCCTCAGGTCTTTCGGCAAGTGCGTCGGCAGGCCCCGGGAGCAGGAACACGGATGCCGCGGCGATAGCGAACACCGCCACGACAGAGAACCTAAGCGCGGCCCTCATTGTTCTTTTCGCGTTTGGATCCATCTGCGAAAGTCCCCCCGAATCCGAAGCTTGCACTGCTCACCATCATACTAGTCCCGACAAGCCCTCCCGGCTGTGACGTCAGTCACAATGCGCTCTCCAAAACGATTGTTACTATTCGAATTAGCGAAACAAACCAGATCTTCGTTCATATGGCGAACACATTCAGTTCGGACAAAAAGGACAGGCCCGCGTCCACGTTTTTCAGGGTCCTCGCGTTTCTAAGCTCGGTTCGGTTCGGGATATTTCTTCTGATCGCCCTCGGGGTCGTGAGCATCGCCGGGATGCTGATCGTCCAGCAGAATGTCGACGGATTTGCCGCATTCTACGCGGATCTCACTCCTTCCCAGCGGACGGTGCTCGAGCATCTGGGGCTGTTCAACGTTTATCACTCGTGGTACTACAGCACGCTGCTCGCGCTGCTGGCGATGAACATCATCCTTGCCTCGGTTGACCGGTTCCCATCGACCTGGAAGCTCATACGGGAACCGCACATCACGATGTCGCCGGCCAGGTTCGAATCCAGCCCGTTCTTCCGCGACTACTTCTTCGGATCCGGCGACGCCGAATCGGCCGCCGAGGCGGCGGAAGAGGACCTGAGGGCGCGCGGGTTCAGGGATGTACGAAAGGCTTCCGCCGGAAGCGCGAGGTTCGTGTTCGCCCAGAAGGGATCGTGGAACCGGCTGGGAGCGTACGCGGTTCACGTCGCTCTCCTCGTGCTTCTGTTCGGAGGATCGCTGACCGCGTGGTTCGCCAGAAGCGGCGAGATGGACCTTAGGCCCGGAAGCAGTTCCCGGCAGATCGTCACGACCGAGGCTTCCGCGGACCGCACGAGGCAGGTGACGATGGCGCTTCCGTTCGAGGTCCGCTGCCGCGACCTGCGACAGAAGCTGATCGACACGGACGGCTCGATCAGGCCGGACAACACGCTCGACTGGATCACCGAGCTCACGATCATCGACGACGGTCGTTCGACGGATCTGACCGTAAGCCTGAACTCGCCCGCGGATTACAGGGGATACCGATTCTTTCATTCGTCAGCCGCTCCGCTCGGAAAAGCCCGAAGCGTGAGCCTTTTGGTGACTGCGTCCTCGGGCGCTTCGGAGACGGTGACGATCGAGCGATCGGGCGAAGTGCGGCTGAAGGACGGAACAAAGCTCCGGTTCGCAGATTTCCGCGCCGGCTTCGATATGAGAAGCGAAGACCCGACCGCCGACACTTCCGACTACGAAAGCCCCGCGGCGGTGATCGAGGTCGAGACACCCGGCGGTGAGAAGGAGACGGCGTTCGCGTTCGGCGGGCTGATGGCGGAGATGCCGGTCGCCAGGAAGCCGGTCGCCGGGTACACGTTCCGGATCGAATCGTACGAGCGTGTCGCGGACCGGCACGTCCTGTTCGTCCGGCGCGATCCGGGCCAGCCGTTCGTTTATGCCGGATTCGGGCTTCTCGCGATCTCGCTTCTGGCCGTCTTTCTTTTCTCGCACCGAAGGGTCTGGGTCAGGGCGGACGGCGAATCTGAAGGCGTGAGGGTTCGGATCGCGGGTGACACGAACCGGCCTTACGACACTTTCCCGGCCGCATTCTCGAAGATCAGCGCCGGTGTGCTGGATTCGATCAGGCGCGAGGAAGAAGATTGATTCCCGGATATACGATAAGCTTCAGCTGTCGTTGCGTGGGAAGCACGCAGAAGGTCGGCGGGTTCCGCGCATTCGCGCGGCGCAAACTGAAGTTCGCGTTACATCGCGGTGCTATCACCCCTTTGCTATAATCACCTCATTCACTTCACAAACACGATCGGGACGCGGCAGCAAAAACCGCCGCTCCTCAACTGAAAATGAACAAGGACAACATACTTTTCGCAATCGTCGGCCTGCTTGCGGGGCTGATCGTCGGCTTCATGGGAGCCAACTACATCAACAAGAACGCCGCTCCTGCTCCGGGGACTCTTGGCGCCAACCAGATGGGCCTTCCGCCCGATCATCCCGCGGTCCAGGGCCAGGCAGATCCCGCAGCGATGCAGGACGTCCAGGCGGCGATCGACGCGGCCGAAAAGCAGCCCGACGATTTCGACTCGCAGGTGAAAGCCGCGGAGCTTTTCTTCCGGATCCAGAGATACGACGACGCGATCAAGTACTACTCGCGCGCGAACGAGATCAGGCCCGACGATTACCAGGTGATAGTCAACCTTGGGAACGCGAACTTCGACGCCAGCAAATTCCTGGAGGCCGAAAAGTGGTACGCGTCGGCTCTCGAAAAGAAGGCCGACGATGTGAACGTCCGCACCGATATGGGCCTGACGTTCCTACTTCGAGATCCGAAGGACGTCGACCGCGCGATCGCCGAGTTCGTAAAGTCGCTCGAGTACGATCCGAAGCACGCGCTTACGCTGCAGAACCTCGTCGTGGCATACACAGAGAAAAAAGACGCCGCGAAAGCGACCGAAACACTCACACGGCTCGAAGAGGTCTCGCCCGGGAACGAGGTGATCCCGAGACTCCGCGAGGCGATCTCGAAGACCTCCGCTCCGACCCAGGGCAGCGAATGAACACCTTCCTGGAAACGATCAGCCCGGAGCTCAGCACGGCGCTTCTCAGCCGCTGCAGGGAAAAGCGCTACGCCGAGGGACACGTCATCTTCTCCGAAGGCGAAGAGCCCGCATTTCTGCCGTTCGTCCGGGAGGGAAGGGTGAAACTGGTCCGCCATCCGGGCGACGGAAAGGAAGTGATCATGGGCATGTTCTCGTCAGGCGAGGTCTTCGCCATTCCCCCGGCGATGGACGGCAAGCTGTTTCCCGCGACGGCGATCGCGATGGAGCCGACCGACTTGCTGCTCCTTTACATCGACGACATGCGGGCGCTTCTGAAGGACTCCGAAGAATTCTCCTCGCTCGTCTTGCAGGCAATGTGCGGGATCCTTCGGGACCGCGCCGACACCGCGATGATCCACAACACGCCCTCGGCAGAGGCGAGGGTAGCGGAAGTGCTTCTGAAGCTTGCCTCCGAATCAAGACAGGAGCCGCCGGTGAAGATCGCGCTCAGGCGACAGGATATCGCCGAGATCGCCGGGATCACGACCGAGACCGCCATCCGCTCCATTCGCAAGCTCCACGCGAAAGGCCTGTTCCGTATAGACCGCGGAAAGATCTTCATCGACAGTACCGACCCCCTCCGGGACTACCTTTCATAACCCGCCCGGGCTCACCTGACCCCAAAACTGATTTAAATCATATCGGCCGAAAAGCCGCACACATAGACTGTTCTTTAGACGGCCGGTCCGGCCCTTCCGGGAGCATTCTATGAAGCTCAGGCTGACAGAAGACGAGATCAGATTGCGGTTAAGCGCCGCCGAGGTAAACGACCTCGCGGTGCTCGGTCGCATTGACGAACGAATAGACCTTGGGTCATCGGCGGGCGGCGGATTCGCGTTCCTTCTCAAGACCGGTGATTTTCCCTCTTTGTCAGCGACGTTTGAAGCCGGGGAGCTCAAGGTCGCGATACCTTCGGATCTGGCCCGCCGCTGGACAGGCACCGACCTGATCGGGATCGAGGCGGATCAGGCGACGGACGCCGGGAACGTCCGGATACTCGTCGAGAAAGACCTTGGACGCAGGTCCGCACATCTGCAAGGCCGCGAGTGAGGTGTAAGGAAATGAAGGCAGAAGCAAAGCACGACTGGACACGGTTCCTGGATCTTTTCCTGGAGAGGAACCAAGACCGCCCGCCAGGCTCGGCGTATTCGTCGAGTCCGGGGAGGCTTTCGACGATTACTGGATCGAGGACGGAATGCCTTTGAACGGGATCGCCGTAGAACCCAAAGGCGAATCGACCGACGTCGAGCTGATGTTCGCCGACGCCGGCGGGAGCGGAGAGACCCGTATGACCCACGTGATCAAAGACGCGCGCACTATGAAGGTGCAGCTCGGACTGACGAGCGAGAAAGACTCGCTGGAGTTCGGAGACTCCGAAGGAAGGCACACTGTCCTGCGGTTCGAGAACCTGGAGCATTGAGGTATTCGAAATGAGAGGCGCTTCGACCATCACCGCCGGGCTCATACTGATAGCGTGGCTCATTCTCTGCCCGGCGGGTGTGTTCGGCCAGCCCGAACGCACGGCGACGGACGATCTTCTTCTGGAGAAGATACGCGTGATGGAAGCGCAGCTCGAGCAGCTCAGCAACGATCTCGCATCGATGAAAGCCGAGCTTGCGGCTAAGGATCCGAAGGCTGGGCCCTCCGGAGATCGCAAGGACGACGCAACCGAGCCGCCCGCAGTACGACCGAAGGAGTAATAATGGAAAAACTGGAGACAAAAACTGTTCGCGAGATAGCCCTCGAAATGCCGATCTCTACCCGCGTGTTCGAGGAATTTCAGATCGACTATTGCTGCGGCGGCCGGAAGCCGTTCGAGGAAGCGTGCAGCCTTGCAGGCGCAGATCCCTTTGCGGTTGCTGAGCGTCTCCGCGAGTTGGAACACGGCGCGGCGGATCAGGTCACGGATTTCGAACGGATGCCGCTCGCCGGCCTGATCGACCATATTCTCGAGAAGCACCACGTCTACACGAAGGACGAGATTCGCCAGCTCGGGCCCCTTATGGAAAAGGTGGCCGGCCGCCACGGCGAATCTCATACCGAGCTTCTCATCCTTAAGAGCCTCGTACTGACCTTGTTCCAGGACCTGGCTTCCCACATGGCCAAGGAAGAGGCTATCCTTTTCCCGTACCTGAGAGACCTGCTTGGAAGGCAGGGAGCGATATCATCGTCGTCTCCTGCGTTCGGCACGGTGAGAAATCCGCTTCGCGTGATGATTGCCGAACACGACCGTGCCGGCGAGCTTCTGAGGAAGATGCGGGAGACCACGGCGGGCTACACACTTCCGGCGGACGCGTGCCCGAGCTATACGGCGCTGTACACGCGGCTCGAAGAGCTCGAGAAGGATCTTCATCAGCATATTCATCTCGAGAACAACATACTGTTCCCGAGGGCCCTTGAACTTGAAGCGAAGGTCTATCCGCTTGCCGCGGTATGAGGGCGCTCGATGTTCGACGTATCGGTACCGGGACGAGAGGGATTGACGGAACGATCGAAAAGGCCCCCGATCAGATTGAAGCGCGTCGCGCTTCCGAACGAGCACGGCTCGTGGGGGATCCTTCTTGAGCCTCTCGTCGCCTCCCTTACTATCGCCGCTTCCCCGGCGGGATGGTCCGCGGCAGTTATCGTCATCGGAGCCTTCCTGCTCCGCCAGCCTTCAAAGGTCCTCGTCTCGGACCTGACCGCGGGCTGCGATCTGCCCCAAACGCGCGCGGCGGCGAAATTCGCCGCCGCGTTCGGATCGCTTGCGTTAATGGGAGCGGCCGGCGCGCTCGCGCTCGGTGATCCCCGGGATCTCCTGCCTCTCCTCCTGCTCGTCCCTATCGGCATCTTCCAGCTTTACAACGACGTTTCCAGGAACAGCCGGGGACTGGTCCCCGAGCTTGTCGGCTCGGCATCGATCTCCGCTTCCGCTCCGGCGATCGCGCTTGCCGGCGGCTGGGGCGTCCCGGAAGCGCTCGCGTTGTGGGCTCTTTTCGTATGCAGGTCCGTGCCTTCTGTAGTGTATGTCCGCCAGCGCCTCAGGCTTGAGAAAGGGAGGCCTTTCAACCGTGCCGCGCCGGCCGCGCTTCACCTGATCGCCGTTGTCGCGGTCGCGTCGCTCGCTTCGTTCGGGCTTGTCCCGATGCTCCCGATCGCGGTGTTCGTCTTCTTGCTTTTCAGGAACGTGACCGGGCTTTCCGAATCCCGCAGGAAGATGAAGGCGATGCAGATCGGGATCCGCGAGACGATCTACGGCGGCGTTTTGGTCCTGTCGGTGATCCTCGGACACTACCTGGGTTTGTGAGTAACCATCTACGTTTCGGAGGCGAGCCCCTTGATTATTACTTCTACATCATCCGCTTCCACCGCTTCCCGGTTGAGCGATCGACCTTCTTCGGCTCCGTAGGAGCCAAATGTCTGTAGCACTGATTCGCGAAACACAACAACAGCCCCATAGGGGCTGAATGGTCTTTTCCCGAATTGCGCTCCTAACGGAGCGCGGTTTGATCTTCAGGTGGTTCTTCTACAGACATCGGGCTCCTACGGAGCCGGGAAAGAGGGTTTCCCTAAAGGACCACCCCCCCCCATTTTGACGATCAGCTTATTCCCGGGGCTTCAGCCCATTAGTTGCCCCCCGTTTTAACGGGGGGATACCGGGCGGGCCAATAATTTTCCAGGGGCTTCAGCCCCCAACAATGCTGGCTAAAGCCAGCTCAGCTCTGGCCGGTGACGCCGAGGGCCTTGCAGACCTCCTGCACGGTCTTCCCCTGTCCTATCAGGACGTCCGCTTCGCTTAGCTTGTGGATGATCGCTTCTGCGGTATATCTTTTCCTTGGCATGTGCCAGATCTTTTCTTTCTATGGCTTTTTACCATTTAAGATCTGGACCAGAAAACCCGGGGCAGGTCAGATAGAGCGACCGAACGGAGTGAAGGAATTAGTAATATTTTAGACTACATGAAGTTAAAGCCAAACGATACTGATACATATAGCAATAGCAACCATAACCCACAACACATGTCTAATTGAATGGGGGTCATTAATAGAATGATGAAAATTATTATATTGTGCTCTGTACTGATTCTATTCAGTGGTCATAAAGCTTTAGGACAAGAAGAGCTTGCCCCACCAGTTATCAGTTTTTGTGATATTTTGAGAAATCCTGAAAAATATCACGGTTCAGAGGTTACTGTCCGTGCGACCCTTCGCTATGGGTTCGAATGGAAAGAAATTTATTGTTTAGGATGTAGAAAAGAAGGGAAGGTTTATCTCTTGATAGATGATTCAAAAATTTCTAAAAAAGCTGGTAGGAATTTAAAAAAACTTCCCAAAGAAGAGGCAACGGTGAATGCGATTTTCAAAGGAATGTTTGAAAATCGTGGTAAGTTTCGAGGAACTCGCTTTACATTTATCCTCCAAGAAATAGACGAAGTGAAAGTGCTGACAAAACAAGGCGTTCCACCTCAGAGCCTGCCCAAAAAGCATTTAAAAAAAGTTTGTGGTATGGATCCCGATAAGTGTGACTGACCTGACCCGGGTTTTCTGGTCCAGATCTAAAGTGGTAAAAAGCCATAGAAAAAGGAGATCTGGAACATGCCAAGGAAAAGATATACCGCAGAAGCGATCATCCACAAGCTAAGGGAAGCGGACGTCCTGATCGGACAGGGGAAGACCGTCCAGGAAGTCTGCAAAGCCCTCGGCTGTCAAACAGCAGATAGTTTTGACCCACTCGCGTGCAGATATTTTTGACCCGCCCTGTCTGTGGTTTCGCCAAAAGGGGCGGATCCCTTTTTTCAACCGGCCCGTCTTTTCATCAGACGGGCGCTTTCAAGAGATCATTTCTTCGGCGCTTTCTTCGCTTCTTCGTCGGCCGGTTTCATCCCGGCCTTCTTCTTCTCCATCATCCGGTAGCTGTCGCCGCTGATCTTTATCACCGTCGAGCGGTGGAGCAGGCGGTCGAGGGCGGCCGAAGCCATTACCGCGTCCCCGGCGAACACGTCGCCCCATTCCCCGAACGCCTTGTTAGAGGTGAGGATCGTCGCCGACCCCAGCTCGTATCTTCCCGAGATGACCTGGAACAGAAGCGACGCCTGGAGCTTGTCGAGCTTCAGGTACCCGACCTCGTCGATGATCAGCAGCTTCGGCCTCGTCAGGTGTAAACAAGCATGAAAAACTGACCCACTAGCGTGCAGATAAAATTGACCCACCCATTGAGGGGCGTCGTGTAACCTCCTCCTTCGCTTACAATGGCAGAAATCCTTTACTCTTGGACTGTGCACTCTGAAGGGAAGATTACGTCTCGATCTCCTCTTCGGACTCCTCCATCACGTATAATGGCAGAAATCCTCTATTTTTAAACTGTGTACTTTTTGGGGAAGCTTACGTCAGTACCGTTCTAAAATGGAGAGTTCCGGGCTTTTGAGGTAGTCGGCTACCACTTCGTCCGGTGTTAGACCGCACAGCGCGCTGTGCGGTCTAAAGCTGTTATAGTTCTCCCGGAACGCTTCAATCTTCTCCTTCGCGTCCTCGAGCGAGAGGAACCAGTTGGTGATCAAGCATTCGTCCCTGAAGCTTCCGCCCGACGACTCGATGAACGGGTTATCCGTCGGTTTTGCGGGCCTTAAGTAGTCAGCGATCTCCCTCATCCGCTGCCTCACAAGGGTGTCGTCCCTTGTCCTGCGCAAGGCGTAATGGAACACCGTCCTGCTCAGCAGGACCACGGAACACGCTTACCGCTTTGACACCCGGTACTCCTCAACAAAACCCGCCGCAAGCTGTCGGCGCTGGCGGGCCCTCAGAGTTTTTTTGAGAACGTCCTGCAGCATCTGCTTGTCGAGCGTCAGGTCCGCCACGATCTTCTTCAGCTGCTTCAGACGCCTCAGCTCGCTCGTCCCCAAACCCCCATACTTCCGCTTACAGTTGTAAAAGGTCGCCTCGCTGATGTCCATCTTCCGGCACACTTCGGCCACCTCCACTCCTCCATTCCAAGCATCTCTCGATTACCCTCCAGGTCTGGAAAGCTATCAGAAATGCCCTCTCAAGGGGGGTCAAAAATAAACGCTTGTCAGGGGGTCATTTTTTCACGCTTGTTAACAGAGGAAATAGCCACGGTTGAACAAGGATCGTAAGAAGGAACGAATCCTGGAACTCCATTGGAGCCTGATGTCTGGAGTCGCGAAGAGACGACACAACATTGACACTTGACCCATTGCTCAATGACCAATGAAGGGCGCGATCGGCTCACACTGCTTCGAGGTGTCCGGTTTGGCGTGCCACTACTATGACCTATTGAGCTTCCGATGGTCTAAGATGAACGATCTTTACCTTTTCTGACAACACCCACTTACCATCCACTTTGGAATATAAAACAAAATACGCATCGATCCAATCGATTCCCTTTGCAAAGGTCAAGTAGTGAAGCGATTTGTCATGATTTGCGTTGAATGCAACGCACGAGAACTGCAAAATGCCTGCCGAGTTTGGGTTCTCTTCGAAAAATCTCTGCCATGATGCCCTTGTAGCGTAGATCTCACTTGCCTTAGATTCGTCGATGAATCCATATGGCACTTGTATTCCAAATCTTCTGCCTAACTCAAACTCCTTTTCAGGCAAATCGCTGAATGCTCTTGAAAGCGTCTGATCCAATCTCAGTATTTTCGATTGATGTTTCACATATTCAAATGATTCGGTATAGAAACTTGAGGCATCGAAGAAAATCGTTCGATCAACAATTGTAAGTTCCTTATTCTCCGCCAAGTATCCAAGATCGATTACACTTCGGGTGTATGTCTCGTAGAATTCTTCAGGAATTACATCTTGCGTATGAACACTCACAGCGAAGGAAGACACCATGAGGGATACGAGCAACATTCTTAACCTTGCATCAACTCTACTTATGCTGTTTCCGCTCACTCTTCCTTCTCCCAGGGTTATCTTGACCTGCCCTACATAACCGGTTCAGTTTGAAGGTTAGTATACCCGGCTTTTTGAAGATCGGGTATTTCTTCTTTTGGCATCACGGCCTCCGGCTGAAGCGGGGGGCAACTGATGGGCTGAAGCCCTCGGATAGGTAATAACCCGCCCGGTATCCCCCGGCTGAAGCGGGGGGGGGCAATTGACGGGCTGAAGAGAGATGGTACCCAATTTTCGGACAGCTTGTTAAGGTGGAAACCTGACAGAAAGCGAAGGGGGTATCAGAGTGAGCAAATCAAAGCGGAAAAGGTATTCAGCGGAGTTCAAGGCGAAGGTCG